>DJTQ01000290.1 GCA_002439285.1 Paenibacillaceae bacterium UBA6304 | reverse complement strand
ATGCAGATGGCCAAAACGAGCGCGGCCTTGGCTCGTTTGGACGAGCAAGGCGGCCTTTATATTTCGGTCATTACGGACCCGACCACAGGGGGCGTCTCGGCCAGTTTTGCTATGCTCGGTGACGTAATTATCGCCGAGCCGGGAGCGGTATTCGGTTTTGCCGGAAGAATCGTAATCGAACAGACGATCCGCCAGAAGCTGCCTGATGATTTCCAGACGGCGGAATTCAATTTGCAGCACGGCCAACTGGATATGGTTGTCCACCGCAAAGAACTGAGAGCTACGCTGTCTCAATTGCTAGACTTGCACGGAGTGAAGGAGGGAGTAAACCATGGCGGGTGAATTGCCTTTTGAATCGCCTCTCGTGAAGCTCCGCGAGAAGATACTGGAACTGGAACAGTTCGGGAATGAGAAGGGGATCGATTTCAGCGAGGAAATCGCCCGGTTAGAAGAGCGATACAAGCAGCTGGAGGAGGAAATTTACAGCAACATCTCGCCTTCGCAAAAGATGCATTTAGCCCGGCATCACCAACGCCCGACTTCGCTTGATCTGATCTCCCTTATTTTCGAAGATTTCATTGAGCTGCACGGTGACCGGGTCTTCGGAGACGATCTTGCCGTTGTAGGCGGATTGGCGAAACTCGGGGGCGTGCCGGTAACGGTGCTCGGACAGCAACGCGGCAAGGATACGAAAGACAATATCGCTCGTTTCTTCGGCAGCGCACATCCGGAAGGCTTCCGCAAAGCGCTGCGGCTGATGCATCAAGCGGATAAATTCGGCCGCCCGATCATCACCTTTATCGATACGAAGGGAGCCTATCCGGGCATCACGGCGGAAGAAAGAGGCCAGTCGGAAGCAATTGCCCGCAACTTATTGGAAATGGCCAAGTTGCGCGTGCCGGTCATCTGCGTGGTTATCGGTGAAGGCGGCAGCGGCGGTGCGCTTGCGCTTGGCGTCGGCAACCGCGTTCTGATGCTGGAGAATGCGATTTATTCGGTGATTTCTCCGAATGGTGCGGCTTCGATTCTGTGGAAGGACGCATCCAAAGCCGACCAGGCTGCCGAAGCGATGAAGATTACTGCACAGGATCTTCTGGAGATGGAAGTGATCGAGGAGATTATTTCTGAGCCAAAAGGCGGAGCCCATCGGGATTATGAATCCACGGCAACGGCGATTAAGCATGGGATCATCGCCCATCTGGAGGAATTATCGATGATGAATCCGGACGAGCTGGTGGAAGATCGATATCGTAAATTCCGCAAAATCGGAGAGTTTGCCGAGGGAGCTCCGAAAGAGAATTCCATACTAGCAGAGGAATCCATTATAGATTCGTCTCTAGTGGGTAATGACTAGATAGACTGTTACAATATGAGAAACTTCCTATACAAATCGGGTATTTTGTAGTAAATTTAGTTGTTGGAAAAGATGCATAGAGAGAACTTAATAAAACGGAGGAAACCCAAAATGCGCAAAACAAAGATCGTATGTACTATCGGTCCTTCTAGTGAATCGTTAGACAACACCAAGAAACTGATCATGGCCGGGATGAACGTCGCTCGCCTGAACTTCTCCCATGGAGATTTCGAGGAGCATGGCAATCGGATCAAAACGATCCGCCAAGCGAGCGAAGAGCTGGGGAAATCAATCGCCATACTGCTGGACACAAAAGGTCCTGAAATCCGCACCGGCAAATTGAAGGAAGAACCGATTGAGCTTGAACAAGACGAGTTCATTACGCTGACTACAGAAGAAATTCTCGGCGACAAAGACCGTCTCTCCATTACTTACAAAGAATTGCCTGGAGATGTTGAAGTTGGTTCGACCATTCTGATCGATGACGGTTTGATCGGTTTGACCGTAGTGGACATTCAAGGGACGGAAATCAAGTGCCGCATCGTTAACGGCGGTACGATCAAGAGCAAGAAAGGCGTAAACGTACCCGGCGTAAACATTTCCCTGCCAGGCATCACAGAGAAGGACGCTAACGATATCAAATTCGGGATCGAACAAGGCGTCGATTTCATTGCGGCTTCCTTCGTTCGTAAAGCCAGCGACGTGCTCGAAATTCGCGAGCTGCTGGAAAGTCATAATGCAACTCATATCCAAATCATCTCTAAAATCGAAAACCAGCAAGGTGTCGATAACCTGGATGAAATTTTGGAAGTGTCCGACGGTCTGATGGTAGCACGCGGTGACCTTGGCGTTGAAATTCCTGCTGAAGACGTACCGCTCGTGCAAAAGCGCATGATCGAAAAATGTAACCGTGTAGGTAAACCTGTAATCACAGCTACACAAATGCTGGATTCCATGCAACGTAACCCAAGACCTACGCGCGCTGAAGCGAGTGACGTAGCGAACGCGATCTTTGACGGTACGGATGCTATCATGTTGTCCGGAGAAACGGCTGCAGGGAAATATCCTGTGGAATCTGTTCTGACGATGTCCCGGATCGCCGAAAAAGCGGAATCCGCTTTGGAATATCGCGAAATTTTCATTAAACAAAGTAATGCTCAACAAACAACAGTTACCGAAGCAATCAGCCAAGCAGTTGCTAACTCTGCTTTGGAACTGAATGCTAAAGCGATCATCACTTCGACGGAAACCGGCTATACGGCTCGTATGGTATCGAAATACCGTCCAAAAGCTCCGATCATCGCTGTAACAACTGTGGACCAAACTTGCCGTCGTCTTGCTCTTAACTGGGGTGTGACACCGGTGAAAGGCCAAGTGGCTACTTCCACTGACGAAATGTTCGATAACGCCATGAAGGGCGGACTGGATTCCGGCCTCGTTAAAGAAGGCGACCTCGTTGTTATTACTGCAGGTATTCCGCTGGGCCGTTCCGGCTCGACGAACCTGGTTAAAATCGGCCAAGTCCGTAAATAATAACAATCATACAATTAAAAGCAATGAGATGCCCGGAAACGGACATCTCATTGCTTTTTTGATATATTAGGAGGATATTCTTGGCGGAAGGGGCGTAAACATGATGTATATTAGTGAACTGGCGATTAAGCCTAAATATTTTGAATTCGATATGATGGGGATTATTTATCATGCCAATTATTTAGGATGGTTTGAAGCGGGCCGGACTCAGCTGATTGAGGATTTAGGCTTCAATTATATTGATATGGAGCAGGCGGGATATATTTCGCCCGTGCAGGAAATGCGGATTGAATATAAGAAGGGGATTCGCTACGGAGACGAGGTTCTCCTGAAGACATGGATCAACAATAACGGCGGAGTTAAGACGGAATACGGATATGAAGTATGGAATGGAGAGGGCGAACTGTGTGTTGAAGGAGCCTCTACTCACTATGTGGTCCGGAGAGAGGACTTTAAACCGGTTCAGTTCAAAAAGGTGTTCCCGGATTGGTATGAAGCATTCAAAAGGGCGAGCGAGTAAATTTTGATTCTGCCAAACCAAAACGGTACAATACTCTTAGAATGATTGTCGGCATCATATATTAGATATGCTGCAAGAAAAAGGAGTTATTTTATGCGTAAATGGATTGCCGTTTTGATTGTTGTGGTCCCGATGGTGGAATTTTGGGGTTATGTGGAGGTTGGGGAAAGATTGGGCGTAGGCAAAACGATCTTCCTGACATTGGCCACCTCCGTGATCGGCGCCCTGATGATGCAGTTTGAAGGACGAAAGGTGCTTGCGGATGCGAAGGCGCAGATGAACGGCCGGCAGATTCCGGGCAAGATGATGATAGAGGGAATGTGCGTGTTTGGCGGCGGGATCTTGCTGCTGATTCCGGGTTTTGTGACTGATATCATCGGATTTACCATGGTGTTCCCGTTGACGCGGCCGCTATATCGGCTGTTATTAACGAAATGGATCGGCAAGAAGATCAAAGACGGCTCGATCACATTTTTTCGGCGTTGACTTTTCTTGAATTTTGCTATATATTAAATTCCATTATTTTCTTAAGATCTGTGAACGGGATAGTATGTTGCGTAAGTCCATGACAGCGAGCCGGAAGGGTGGAAGCCGGTATGGAAACCGCAGAGGAATCGGGCCCGGGAGATGGTTTGCTGAACGTGTGCTGATTTTGAAGCGGCATTGTAGGCAAATTCGGTAGCCGGCCGTTATCCGGGCAGAGTGGCTGAAGCCAGGCTTCAGCACTTAGAGTGGTACCGCGGGAACGTAAGTCTCTCGTCTCTTATTTGAGACGGGGGATTTTTTTATTTTAACTTTTGGAAGGGAGTAACGTTGTTATGGAGGTGTTTAAGAAGAAAATAGCTGCAAGCTTGTCCCCTTTGCTGGTTGATATTTCAGTGGAAGAGGTGTTTACGATGCTAGAGTACCCGCCGGATAACACCATGGGCGATATATCGCTACCTTGCTTCAAGTTGAGTAAGCCGCTTCGCAAATCCCCGGCAGCCATCGCGGATGAACTGGAGATCGGAATTCAAGGAAACCCGGATAAGCCGGAGGAAATTGCCCGGACGTCTTCGGTATCCGGTTATTTGAACTTTTATTTGGATCCGGCGGTGATCGGCGGGGAAATTATCAGCGACATTTTATCTGCCGGGGATAAGTACGGCTCCCAAAATATCGGACAAGGGAAGACGATCGTCATCGACTTTTCCTCCCCGAATATTGCGAAGCCCTTCCATGTGGGGCATCTACGCTCTACCGTAATCGGAAATGCCCTTTATCATATCTATTCGTATCTGGGATATACCTGTATTGGAATCAACCATTTGGGTGATTGGGGCACCCAGTTCGGCAAACTGATCACAGCCTACCGGCTGTGGGGGGATCCTGCGAGGCTGGAATCGGGGGCGATTGACGAGCTTTTGAGCCTTTACGTTCGTTTTCATGAGGAGGCGGAGAAGGACCCCGGGCTGGATGAAGAAGCAAGATCCTGGTTCGTAAGAATGGAACAGGGCGATCAGGAGGCGTTAAAGCTTTGGCGGGAATTCGTAGAACTCAGCCTGGCGGAATTTGAGAAAATTTACGGACTGCTTGGCGTCCGGTTTGATTATGTAACCGGGGAGAGTTTTTATAATGACAAAATGGAACCGGTCATCCTTGAATTGAGACAAAAAGGGTTACTCGAACAGGATGAGGGTGCCTGGCTGGTCAGACTTGAGGATTATGATATGTCTCCGGCTTTAATGTTGAAACAGGACGGCAGTTCGCTTTATCACACGCGCGATGTATCGGCGGCCTTGTACAGGAAGAGTGTCTATGATTTTCATAAGGCCGTGTATGTGACGGATTATTCGCAGAGTCTGCATTTTCGCCAGTGGTTTAAAGTCGTGGAATTGATGGGTTATGATTGGGCGAAAGATTTAGTGCATGTTCCTTTCGGTCGCGTAAGCCTGGAAGGGATGAGTTTGTCGACCAGAAAGGGCAATGTCGTCAAGCTGGAGGATCTTTTGCATCAGGCGATTGCGAAGATTAGATCGATTATCGAACAGAAAAACCCGAGTCTGGAAAACAAGGAAGAAGTGGCGAGACAGGTTGGCGTCGGTGCAGTGATTTTTAACGATTTGAGCGGGAACCGGATCAAGGACATCGTCTTCTCCTGGGAAGACGCGCTGAGTTTCGAAGGGGAGACCGGGCCGTACGTCCAATATACTTATGCCCGGGCTTGCAGCGTGCTGCGGAAAGGAATGGAGGGACAGGATTGGAATGGGGAAGAGGCATCGGTACTAAATCGTGACTTTGATCCTGCACTTCTAACTGGAGAGGCCGAATTTACCCTTATCAAGCAATTGTCCCTGTTTACCGAGCGAGTCGAGCAGGCCGCCGTCAAAATGGAGCCATCGATCGTCACCCGCTTTCTGGTGGACACGGCCCAGGCTTTTAACCGATTTTATCATGATTGTCCAATATTGATTGATAACTCCGATTTGCGCACGGCCAGGCTTGCATTGGTAACCGGGGTGAAGATTGCGCTCCGGAATGGACTCAAGTTGATTGGCATACAGGCGCCGGAAAGAATGTAGAGTGACGGAGGCTGTGATAAAATTCGCGATGTACATTCCCGTTCAGCTTATCGCAGCCTTCCGTTCACAATATAGTTGCGCAGATCCCTAAGCACGCCGGCACGAACAATAGCCCCGAACACGACGAAAGAGACCGGGCCGATGATCAGCCCAAACACGCCGAACAGCTTTAGTCCGACAAACATGGAGATCAGGGTCGGCAGAGGGTCGAGACCGACGCTGCTGGCCAGTACCTTGGGCTCGATTAATTGTCTGGCCACAAGGATGACGCCGTACAGGATGGACAGGCCGATGCCGAAGCCCGTATCCCCCGACATGAAAGCATAGAGCAGCCAGGGAACCATTACGGTTCCGACTCCCAGATAAGGAAGCAGGTCCACGAAGCCGATCAGGATCGCGTAGGTAAAGGCAGAGTCCACGCGCAGGATAAGCAGTCCGATTAAGACGATAACTGCCGTAATCGAGATCATGATAAATTGAGCGCGAAGATACCCGAAGAGCGCTTTTTGCAGATCCTTCCATACCTCGCTGCCGGTTTTGCGGAACGGGGACGGAACCAGGCCGACAAGAAAGCGCATGTTTCTCTCCCAGTTTTTACTGATAAAAAATGCCGCCAATAGAATGACGATCACGATGACTCCCAAATTGGGAAGCGAAGTGAGCAGGTTTACGATTCCGCTTAGGAATCCGCTGAGAAGGTGCGAGATAGCGGAGCTTATAGTCGATGTGGTGTTATCGATATTTTTGTTGATCGTATTTTCGTAGCCGGGATTGTTGGCGATAAAGCGGTTGATTTCATTAATGATATTTTGAATTCCCTCGCTCTGGCTCCATTCGACAAACCACCCTCTCCATTCTTCAATATGAAGGTCCAGCGACTCGGCTAAGGTGATCAACTCCTTCACGAGCCGGGTGACAGCCGCAGAGAGAATGATGCCCGCACTTCCAAAGTAAAGGACTAGCGAAAGGGTGACAGCCAGCCATCTGGGAAGTTTAGCGGTGGACTGTAACCAGCGGACCAGCGGATTCATGGCATAGGCGATCAGCCACGCGATCAGGAACGGATAGATTAACGGCAGTAGCCAATAAGATAAGGCCGCTATTGCGATTAGTGCGATACATACCCAACTGCCGCGTAACAGGCGTTTTATCATCACATGATCCACACGGCTTCCCCCTTTTTCGGACAGGTTCTCTTCTACCCTATTACTTAGCCGATTCTTATATTCCGAAACAGGAAATAAGAATACACAATTTGGAAGGTAAAATGTGACAATTGTCGTTGCTAGAGAAAGCGATTACAAAAAATATTTTATATCTGTGATAAAACAATTTGATCCAGTAAGGGGGGCTGAACTTATTTCTTTGCTCTCTAAAATCCAGTATGATTATTTTAAAGACATAAAAAGTTCATTTTTTCATTATTACGGCCACTTCTTGCATTGCTCTGAAAATTTTAAACTTTTAAATTGAAAATGTTTTCAAGGTTGGCTGGTTTGGCTCATATTTCGGTTCCAAAGGAGAGATGTACTATGACGGCTACCAAAGGCCTGGAAGGTATTGTGGCAGCTACTTCATCGATCAGTTCCATCCACGACGGGGTTCTCGCCTATCGGGGGATTAACATTGACGACCTGGCGGAACGTGCGACCTACGAAGAGACTGCTTATTTGCTTTGGTACGGCAAATTGCCTACCAAGAACCAATTGGCAACCCTGCAGGAGCAACTGAGCAATTATTCACCGGTTCCTGAAGCGGTACTAGAGCAAATGAAGCTGTATCCGAAAGACGCCAATACGATGGCTGTTCTGCGTACGGCGGTATCGGCTCTTGCTTTGTACGATGAACTTGCAAATGACAATAATCGGGAAGGAAATCAGCAGAAGGCAATTAAATTGCAAGCTCAACTCCCGACATTAATTGCCGCCTTTGCCCGAATCCGTGAAGGAAAAGAGCCGGTGTCCCCGCTGAAAGGCGTATCCCTGGCCCATAACTTTCTTTATATGCTATCCGGCGAAGAACCGGATCCGGTCGCCGTTCATGCACTGGATCAGGCACTGGTGCTGCATGCGGATCACGAATTGAATGCATCCACCTTCTCGGCCCGCGTTACGATTGCCACGTTGTCTGATATTTATTCCGGTGTGACTTCCGCGATCGGAACATTGAAAGGCCCTCTTCACGGCGGCGCTAATGAAGCTGTGGCTCGGATGCTTAGCGAAATTGGCTCACTCGACCAGGCGGAACCTTATATTCAGAAGAAGCTGGCGAACAAGGACAAAATCATGGGCTTCGGCCACCGTGTATATAAGAACGGTGATCCACGGGCGAAGCACTTGCAAAAAATGTCCCGAAAGCTTGGGTTAATGAAGGGAGACTCCACGCTTTATGACATCTCGGTCAAAGTGGAGGAGCTTGTCACCGGGCAAAAGGGACTGAAGCCGAACGTCGATTTTTATTCAGCTTCCGTTTATACGATGCTGGGCATTCCGACGGATCTGTTTACCCCGATTTTTGCCATCAGCCGCCTATCCGGGTGGACGGCGCATATTCTGGAGCAATTGGACGACAACCGCATTATTCGTCCGCGCGCGGAGTACACGGGGTCGACGAATCAGCAGTACATTCCGATCGATTTGAGATAACACTTGGCCAACCCGGGTAACCGGGTTGCCATTTATGTTAAAATGAATTCCGTAATGAGAAATTCACGGCTACACCAAATTATTATGAGGAGGAAACCATAGACATGCTGCAATTAGAAAAGTTTAGCCTTCCGACCGAAGGAGAAAAAATCGTTATCGAGGGCGGTAAGCTGCAAGTCCCTAACAATCCGATCATTCCTTTTATCGAGGGAGACGGTACTGGCCGCGACATTTGGAAAGCGTCCAAACGCGTGCTGGATGCTGCGGTGGATAAAGCTTACGGCGGCGAGAAAAGCATCGCCTGGTACGAGGTGTTCGCGGGAGAGAAGGCCTACAATACATACGGAGAGTGGCTTCCGGCTGATACGCTGAACGCGATCCGCGAGTATATTGTGGCAATCAAGGGACCTCTGACAACACCCATCGGCGGCGGGATCCGCTCTTTGAACGTGGCTCTGCGCCAAGAGCTTGACCTGTACGTATGTCTTCGTCCGGTCCGCTATTTCGACGGCGTACCTTCTCCGGTTAAACGTCCGGAGCTTGTGGATATGGTCATTTTCCGGGAGAATACGGAAGATATCTATGCAGGAATCGAATACAAAGAAGGATCCGAAGAAGTGAAGAAAGTGCTTCAATTCCTTCAGAATGAAATGGGCGTCAATAAAATCCGGTTCCCGGAAACGTCCGGGATCGGCATTAAGCCGGTATCCGAAGAAGGTTCAAAACGTCTGGTTCGCGCCGCCGTTGAATATGCAATCACACACGGCCGCAAGAGCGTGACGCTTGTGCATAAAGGCAACATCATGAAGTTTACGGAAGGTGCGTTTAAGAACTGGGGTTACGAGGTGGCTGAAGCCGAATTCGGTGATAAAGTGTTCACTTGGGCCCAGTATGACCGGATCAAGGATGAGGCTGGAACCGATGCGGCTAACCAGGCGCAGAAGGAAGCCCAGGATGCAGGCAAGATCATCATTAAGGATGCTATTGCCGATATCGCCCTGCAGCAGGTGCTGACGCGTCCGACTGACTTCGACGTGATTGCGACATTGAACTTGAACGGCGACTACTTGTCCGATGCTTTGGCAGCTCAAGTCGGCGGGATCGGGATTGCACCGGGAGCAAATATCAACTATATGACGGGTCATGCTATCTTTGAAGCGACGCACGGTACGGCGCCGAAGTATGCGGATCTCGACGTGGTGAATCCGGGCTCGGTTATTCTGTCCGGCGTTATGCTGCTTGAGCATCTGGGCTGGAATGAAGCGGCCGACCTTATTTATAAAGGCCTAGAGACCTCCATTAACAACAAGACAGTAACCTACGATTTCGCCCGCCTGATGGAAGGCGCAACCGAAGTGAAATGCTCCGAATTTGCGGATCAGGTCATTAAGAATATGTAGGAGGTCTTACGTAACGTGGCCATTCAACGCAACAAAATCACGGTTGTCGGCGCCGGCTTTACCGGCGCGACGACCGCGTTCATGCTCGCGCAAAAAGAACTCGGCGATGTCGTATTGCTCGACATTCCAGGGCTGGAGAATCCGACCAAGGGGAAGGCGCTCGATATGCTTGAAGCGAGTCCTGTTCAGGGCTTCGACAGCAATATCGTCGGCACTTCTTCTTATGAGGATACAGCCGGTTCCGACATCGTCATCATTACGGCCGGTATCGCCCGCAAGCCGGGCATGAGCCGGGATGACCTTGTGAATACGAATGCGGGCATCGTGGCCTCGGTTTGCGAAAATGTGAAGAGGTATTGCCCGGATTCCATTGTTATTATCCTTAGCAACCCGGTCGATGCGATGACTCATGCGGCGTATCAGGCGCTTGGCTTCCCGAAGAACCGCGTCATCGGTCAGTCGGGTGTGCTCGACACAGCGCGGTACTGCACATTTATCGCGCAGGAGCTTGACGTTTCCGTTGAAGATGTACGCGGCTTTGTGTTGGGCGGGCACGGCGATGATATGGTTCCGCTGGTTCGGTATTCCAGTGTTGGCGGCATTCCGCTCGACAGACTTCTATCGCAGGAGCGGATCGAAGCGATCGTACAACGTACGCGCATCGGCGGCGGCGAAATCGTGAGCCTGCTTGGCAACGGCAGCGCTTATTACGCTCCGGCGGCTTCGCTCGTGCAAATGGCGGAGGCGATTCTGAAGGACAAAAAGCGAATTTTGCCGGTCATTGCCCTGTTGGAAGGCGAGTACGGGTATGATGGATTGTTTTTGGGGGTACCGGTTATCCTGGGTGGCAAAGGCATCGAGAAAATATTCGAGCTGGAGCTTACGAACGATGAAAAGTCGGCCTTGGACCAATCGGCTGCTTCGGTACGTAGCATAACTTCGATCATTGCGAGCTAATCGTGTCCGAAATGTGAAGATATGAAATGAGGAATCCTACCTTAGGGTAGGGTTCCTTTCTTTTGAGGGAAACAATGGGTATAATAGATTGTAATGAATCTAATTGACTGAGAAAGGATGGTATGTTATGGAACCAATGTTTGTAATCATGTTGTTCTTGCACATAGTTGGGGCGCTGGCACTTGGGTTTTACCTCATTTTGCCGATCGTGTTCAACAAAGTGAACAAATTGTCCCCGTCTGCACAGGAAGGCACGGTGGCTGCCGTAAAGACACTGAATACATACGCTCAGATCGGATTGGTGATCCAATTGCTGACTGGCGGATATTTAATGACGGAAGGCGACTATTCGGTAACATGGATGGTTATCGTCGTGATTCTGTTCCTTGCGATTGGCGCATTCAGCGGCATTATGGGTAAACCTCTTCGCCAAGCTTTAGAAGGAATTCGTTCGAATAAAGGAATGGCGGACGTAGCGGGTAAACTTCGTATGTTCAGCACGTTGCTGTGTGTTTGCGTATTGTTAATTTCTTTCTTCATGGTCTACAGATCCATTTAAAAACAGAAATATGCTATGAATTTATGAATTATCAAGAGGGTGTCCCGAAAGTAGATAAATCTATTTGAGGGACACCCTCGTTCTCTAGAAGCTTGGCCCAGTAGAGGAGTTCCCCCTAAGAGTTCCGGCTAAGGGCTAAAGGGCACGAATTAATTCATGTTTTCACCGCTGGGGTAAATAGGAGAGAGTGTTGGGAGCAAATTAACTGTATTTCCTACAGTTAATTACCGTGAATCTAGTCGTTCTGTAGAATTAACTGTATTTCCTACAGTTAATTCTTATCCTTTCTGCTCTTTTCGCTGCAAGTGCCTAAATTAACTGTAGGATTTCCAGTTAGTTTGGTTCGGACCTAGCCTACCGCGCGAAATAACTGTAGGATTTCCAGTTAATCTTCATAGAGCGGCCTGGTGAACCCAGGGAGAAGCGATATGGCGAAGTGAGCTTGGTCAGGAGAAAGAGGGGTGTCCGTCAGTCATCGTAGATGATTGACGGACACCCCTTTGTTTGTACCGCATTTATTTAAGTTCCATATCGTCCAAGTGGGTAAACATCAGTTTGATTACGTCCAGCGCAAGCTGCTTTTCTTTGGGTGATCGGTCCAGCATAATTTGCCGAACTTGATTCATGAACTGGTCATCATCCACCTCGATCGAATCATGCAGCAAATAATCAACGGTCACACCGAGCTGGTTGGCCAGCTTGACTAGAGTGTCCAGAGACAAACTCCGCTCGCCGCGTTCGATTTGCCCTATGTATGCATCGGAAACTTCAATTCTTTCAGCGAGTTTCTCCTGAGTCCAATTCATCTTATGTCGTTCCTGTCGTAATCTTCTGCCTAAAGCATCGTAGTCCATAATACCCCTCCTGTATTTACCATAGATAGAATGAGAGGTAATGATAATAAACTGTGAGTTTTATTGTTATTTACTGAAAGCGTTAAATGGTTTATTATGGAATCAATAAACATTCTTTTAACACATCCTAGTGTCGTGAGCGCAAATATATTATTTCCGACCTTAAGGAGAATTATCATGTCTTTTCAAGTCAATGTTTCAATCATTTTTACAGTAAAGAATGACGGAGTGGACCTCTTCATGACCATGGAGTCGTTAAAGGTTTCGCTGACCTCGCTTTACTACGAAGTAATCATTGTAAACGAAGGCTCAATTGACGGATGCTGCGATTTTCTGATGAATTACAAATTTGATCGCCCCATCAAACTCCTCAAGGGACAGCCCGGTCTTCCTTCACGCAACCTGGCTGCTGTCCATGCCTCAGGCGATTATTTGATCTTTTGCAGCCCGCGTCTTTATTTTGAAGATTATTGGATGGACTTGCTGCTACAGCCAGTAATTCATGGGGAAGCGGATTGCGTCTCGCCGGTAATGGAGACTCACGAATCTTCCCGGAACAAGCCGGAGTATCGATACGAAGGAGGGCTTCTTTGTTCGTTCCATAGCTTCCCCCGAACGAGAGATGACGACGAATTGCCATGGCTGTCCAAGGAATGCTTTGCCATTGGCCGTGTGAAGTTTCAGGAGGCCGGAGGCATGGAAGACGGATTTTGCAGCAAAGAATTGGAGACGGCTGAGTTTTCGCTCAGACTCAGGTTGCTGGGTGGGAGCTGCCGGTTAGTTTCGGAGGTTTCATTAAAGGTAGTTTATCGGCAAAATTTTCCTTGCGATGACAGCGAGAGCAGATGGGGAGAGGATTTGCTGGGTCTTGCCCATCTGCATTTTAACGATATGCGCATCGAGGACTGCCGAAAGCTGGTTTCCAGGATCTTTGGACCGGTAATGCTGCAAAATGAAAGCGGCATCCTGGAGCGGACTGCCGTATCCAGAGAAAAGTACAAAACGCGGCGAATCCGGGATGATTCTTTCTTTTTTCATTATTTTGGCATAGCCTTTTAAGTCCTGCAGATGTTTGGCTTTTTCCTTCCGGTGGTAAGTTAGTTCTTGAGTGGGAATCTTCAATCGGTTGATTCCTGTATGTTTATGACTCGGGGATAAGCTTGTGCATGCTAGCTTATCCTAAGATATGCAGGTGAGTATGGACAACGGAAGGAGAATGAATCATGTCAGGAAATGGACAAGCCAAACAAACAATGCCTCCACAACATCAGAACCAGCAGCCAGGGATCGAATCGGAAATGCATCCCCGCCCCGAATATGAGGGGGTTTATCTGGCCGCAGGGAAACTACGGAATAAAGTTGCTCTGATTACCGGTGCCGACAGCGGAATCGGACGAGCGGTTGCCGTAGCTTACGCTAAGGAAGGCGCAGATATCGCGATCGTATATTTAAATGAGCATGAGGATGCGAATAAAACGAAGGCGGAAATTGAGCAGGAGGGGCGTAAATGTTTGCTCATTCCCGGCGATGTAGGCGATGAGAGTTTTGCCGCACAAGCGGTGAAACAGACCGTGGATACCCTTGGCGGACTCGATATTCTGATCAACAATGCCGCCGAGCAGCATCCGCAGCAGGGCATTGAGGATATTACCTCGGAACAACTGGAGCGGACGTTCCGTACGAATGTTTTTGGGATGTTCCACTTTGTGAAGGCTGCCCTTCCTCATATGAAAAGAGGCAGCGCGATTATTAACACAGCTTCGGTTACCGCATATAAAGGGAATCCGACCTTGATCGACTATTCCTCGACCAAAGGGGCGATCGTCAGCTTTACACGTGCGCTTTCGATGAATATCGTGGGCAAGACGGGAATCCGCGTCAATGCGGTAGCACCGGGTCCGATTTGGACACCGCTTATTCCGTCCACGTTTGATGCCGAGCAAGTGTCCAAATTCGGCGGCAATACGCCGATGCAACGTCCGGGTCAACCGGAGGAACTGGCTCCTGCCTACGTTTATCTGGGCTCGGATGATTCCTCCTATATGAGCGGACAGGTGCTTCATATCAACGGCGGGGATATCGTAAACGGTTAGGAAGCACTACAATTAGAACCAATCACTAACTCGAACAGGCCCTTGTCTTCCGATCATCAGAGATCGGAGACAAGGGCCTGTTATACGTGTTAGGATTCCGAGGAAATTTCATCCTCTGACAGTTCATCCAGCGTCATCTCGAAACTGGGGGCGAAATGCTGAAGAAAATACGTTGCTTCAGGCAGATCCAAGCGTTCCAGTTTATTCAGGAGCTGTTGTTTAGCGACGGCGAATTCACGATTGCCTGCGGCTAGTTCCCAGGCGCATTTCAAATACGCGTCCAGCGTGTCGGCCGCCTTCACGATTCTCATTAATTCGGCATCGCCTGCGGGACCCGAAGGATCTCCGGGGACCAGAAGCGGTGCGTATGTTCCCTGTAAGGCGGGAGGGACCATGGACAAGAGTCGTTCTGCGGCAATGCCCTCCATTTCACGGAAGTTCGACAGCATCTTCGGGTTATGATGTTTCACGGGCGTAGGGATGTCCCCGGTGAACACTTCGGTAGCGTCGTGGAATAAGGCCAAGGTGGCCGCACGCTCGGCGTTCAGGTTACGTCCCAACATTGCGTTACCGATTTCGCATAGGAGATGCGCGAGCAAGGCGACATGGAAGGAATGCTCCGCCACATTTTCGGGGGCGGTGCTTCGCATCAGGCTCCATCTCCGGATGGAACGAAGACGGTACATATAAGCTGAAAAATGGTAGCTCATCAGTGAGAAACCTCTCTTTTTTGGATGATATATTTGTATATTTTCAACCTCTGATTAGGTACTATGATATTATAATGCTATTGAAGAAGATAATGCTATCTGCAAAAATATGTCCGGTACGACCTGCACTGAATTCGAACACAAGAGAGGGGAAACTTGGATCATGCAACAGTTTGAAGAGAGCGTATATCAATTAATTGTGGAAACGTCTACGAACCTGCCCGGAGATGTCCGGAGGGCGGTAAACCGTGGCCGGGCGCTGGAAAATCAGGATACTCGCGCGGGTCTAGCTTTGTCGACCATTACTCGGAACATCAATATGGCCGAGGAGCAAATTTCCCCGATATGCCAGGATACCGGGATGCCGACATTTATTGTGCATACCCCGGTTGGCGTGAATCAGATCGAATTGAAGCAAGCCATTAAATCAGCCATTCAGCGTGCAACCAAGGATGGGAAGCTGCGGCCGAATTCGGTCGATTCGCTTACCGGCGAGAACAGTGGTGACAACCTGGGTGCAGGCACCCCGGTGATTCATTTTGAGCAATGGGAAGAAGATTATATCGACATGCGGTTGATCCTTAAGGGCGGCGGCTGTGAAAATAAAAATATCCAGTACAGCCTGCCGGCTGAACTGGAGGGACTGGGCAGGGCGGGCCGGGATCTGGACGGAATCCGCAAATGCATCCTGCATGCGGTGTACCAGGCTCAGGGGCAAGGCTGCAGCGCAGGCTTTATTGGCGTGGGCATCGGCGGAGACCGGACGACCGGCTACGAATTGGCCAAACAACAGTTATTCCGTGCCGTAGATGACGTCAATCCGATTCCGGATCTGGACCGGTTGGAACGCTATATCATGGAAGCTGGGAACCAACTGGGCATCGGTACGA
>DJTQ01000196.1 GCA_002439285.1 Paenibacillaceae bacterium UBA6304 | reverse complement strand
GCTGATGGACATCATGATGCCGATTATGGATGGGTACGAAACGACCCGCGCGATCCGTAAGAAGCCGGAATTTCAAAATCTGCCGATTATCGCGCTGACGGCTAAAGCGATGAGCGGTGACCGTGAGGCTTGCCTTGAAGCGGGGGCTTCCGATTATATCACGAAGCCTGTAAATAGTGCGCAGCTGCTCTCCTTGATTCGTAGCTGGCTCGATCATTCCCAAGAGGAAGATTCTACAACGGACAATAAATAGAAGAAGCAAAGGGACCGCAAAAACCTTATGGTTTTCGCGGTCCCTTTATCGTTATCATGATCCCTCTGTATGTCGTTTCAGCCAATCCGCCGTATCCCGGGTTACTTCTTCCCGGTTGCTCTCGTTCAGCATTTCATGCCTGCCTCCCGGATAAAGCCTGACTTCAACATCCTGGAGCCCCAAGCGTTCGTAGAGGGCAACTAGTCTCCGGATGCCCTTTCCTTGAAGGCCTACCGGGTCCAGATCGCCGCCGAAGATATATACCGGTTTATCCTTCGGAATCTTGCTCATCCGGTCTGGACGGTGAATTTCGCGCAGCAGGCCGAACAGGCCCTGAAAAAATCCGGCGCTGCAAACAAAACCGCAAAGCGGATTTTGTATGTAATGGTCTACTTCCCGTTCATCTCTCGACAACCAGTCGAACGGCGTACGCATCGGCATAAAGTTCTTGTTGAAGCTGCCGAAGGATACAGCGTTCATAAGTAGGCTCGGATGATCGGGGCCTTGAAGCTTAGCCTGTAAATGCGCCAGATTTTGGCCAAAGGAGAGGAGCCCTCTAGGGCCGTTGGTCCCGGTCAAAATAAATCCCTGGTATCTTTCCGGTCCGGCATACATCGTTTTTTGCGTTAAAAAAGAACCCATGCTATGTCCCATGAGAAAAAGAGGAATTCCGGCATGTCTGTCTTGAATGATACCGCCAAGCGTAATCATATCGCGAACCATACCGTTTAATCCGTCCACACCCGGCCAGCCTAGTTCTTCCGGTCTGGGGGCGGTTCGCCCATGGCCCCGGTGGTCATTGGCGTAAACCACAAACCCGTCGGAAGTTAAGGCTTCCGCAAACCGTTTATAACGTTCGGCCGTCTCGCTCATGCCGTGGGCGATTTGCAGAACTCCCCTCACGGGAAGCGAGGAATCGGAGGGAGACCAATAATAAACGAACACCTCTTGCCCGGCTTCATTTTTAAAACTAAAAGTTTGTTCTTGCATGCTCCAGCACTTCCTTTTTGGAATTTGGAAATCCCTTCAGCAACGCTCAAAAAATTCAATCACTTCTCCATCCGGTCCATTAAAAAAGAAAAACCGGTTCCCGTTCGGCATGGACCGGATTTCGGGATCGAGTCCCGACAAACCGAGTCTCGCGATCCGATCGTATTCATATTGTATACTGCTGACTGTAAATGCGATATGGTGCACTTTGCCCTCACGCGGCAGATCCTCGCCGTCACGGGAATAAATCAACTCTAATTCGACAGATTCCTGCCCCGGAAAAGTCAGATAGGCCAGACGGAGAGAGGCGTCTACTTCGCCTACGGTGTTCAATTGCTTCATTCCGATCACCTTGACATAAAACTCGATGGAATCTTCGAGAGCTGTCACGTGTATGCCTACATGCTCTATTTTTTTAACTGGCATCGTTATCCCTACTTTACCTTGTTTTTTCGAATGCGATGAGATAAGGTGAGGCCGGCTTCTGAGGCTGCCGGTACAATACGACTTGTCCAGACGATTGTGGAAGTGCAGCGGCCCAATTCTCCACAGCAGCCGCTTCCTCGTCGCCTCCCGGATGACCCGGATATAGAACCACGGTGAGAAGACCGCGCGGCCTAAGGAGTCCCACGGCTGCATTAAGCGCCTTAAGCGTGCTTTCTGTATGGGTAATCACTAAAGGGTCCGCTCCTTGGGCCGGCAAATACCCCAGATTAAACATAACTGCGCCGAGTTTGCCATGGACCCCTTGTGGTAATGCCGCTTCCATGTCCTCATGGCTGCGTTCCATCAGGGTTACGGAGGAGATCGTGTCCTGCGCCTCCTTATCCAGTCTGGCGCGCGTTAATGCAAGAGCCTCGGACTGGATATCAAAGGAGAATACACTGCCGCGCGGCCCGCAAGCTTTAGCAAGAAAGAGGGTATCGGCGCCTGTGCCCGCAGTGGCGTCTACGGCCGTATCGCCCGGCTGAAGTCTATCGCCTACCAGCTTGTGCGCGAAGCTTAATACAGAGAGAAAGCCCATTTGTCATCCCCTCCAATATTTACCTTGCCAGGTTTCACGTTGCTTCAGTTCATCGTCGATCGCATTTAACACTTCCCATTTTTTGAGGCTCCACATCGGGCCGATCAGCAAGTCACGGGGAGCATCGCCGGTAAGGCGATGGACAATCATTTCAGGCGGCAGAAATTCCAGAGTGTCTACAATCAGCTTTACGTATTCATCCCGTTCCAGGAAACGAAGCAGACCGGCATCATATTGTTTAACCATCGGCGTTTTGCGCATCAGATGCAGCAGATGAATCTTGATGCCTTGAACATCCATTTCAGCTACGGCCCGGCCGGTTTCCAGCATCATCTCATGGCTCTCCTGAGGCAGTCCGTAAATAATATGAGTGCAGACGCGGATATTCCGCTTGCGCAGTTTCTCTACCGCATCCAGATAACATTTGGTGTCATGGGCGCGGTTTATTAACGTAGAGGTGGATTCGTGGATGGTCTGAAGCCCCATTTCCACCCACAAGTAAGTTCGTTCGTTAAGCTCGGCTAAATAGTCGACGACATCGTCGGGAAGGCAGTCCGGCCGCGTCGCGATCGAGAGACCGACCACGCCGGGCTGCTCCAGAATAGCCTCGTAGTATTCCCGGAGCTCCTCCACAGGAGCATAGGTATTCGTATAAGCTTGAAAATAACCGATATACTTGGCATTCGGCCATTTCAGATGCTGTCTGTCCCGGATCGTGTTGAACTGCGTAACTAAGTCCTGCCGGCGGCTCCCGGCAAAGTCACCTGAACCTCGGGCACTGCAAAACGTACATCCGCCTTTGGCGATCGACCCGTCCCGGTTGGGGCAGGTGAATCCCGCGTCGAGCATCACTTTAAATACTTTTTCCCCGAATTGATGCCGCATCTCTGTATTCCACGTATGAAATCGTTTGCCGCTCCAAAGCTCGGGTGTCGCTGGTTGTATCGTATTCATCTTTACTCCTTTATCTTCTTACAGCATGGGATTGTTATTGATTGTCACAAAATAACTTTTCGTGTCGTTTATGATGGCGTAAACCCTTAGAATAAGCGGGTTCACATGACTCATTGTATCAAAAATCAAGCGAAAAGGGGAATTTGTGAAGGGAGAGTTTCTTGCGATGAATTACAGATTATGTTATTTTAATTGTAACTAAACTACGTTTGGACCCCAATTCCAAAATATATCGAAAAAGGAATCCGTGTACCGTCTCCCCGGCGGTGCGCAGCGGTTCCTTTTTCATTTGGAATTATCCGGTGTACTTTATCTCTTTACTTTTAGTTCGAACTTCGGCACAATATTTCAGTAATGGAGTTATGAAATTTGAAATTTGGCACATACATGAAAGTGGAGGAATGAGATGCGTTTACGCGGTAGAAAAGGAATCCGGGAGAACTTGGAGCAACAGCAAGACCTTGTTGTGCTCGATCCCCGGGAATATAAAGGGAACTGGTCACAAATCTTCGGCAACAACCGGCCTATTTATATCGAGCTTGGCATGGGCAAGGGGCAATTCGTTAGCGGGATGAGCTACAAACACCCGGATTGCAATTTTGTTGGGATGGATATGTATGATGAATTGGTCCGGCGCGCAAGCGAAAAAGTCCGGGCGATCTGGTCCGGTCATGAGGGGGAGAATCCGGCAAATGTCCGCCTTGCTCTCGGGAACATCGAATCCATCGAGGAGTTTTTTGCCCCTGGTGAAGTAGAGCGGGTTTATTTAAACTTCAGTGATCCTTGGCCCAAAAAGAAACATGGGCGGAGAAGATTGACCCACCCGCGTTTTCTGGAAAAATACCGGTTGCTGCTTAATGAAGAGGGCGAGATTCACTTCAAGACGGATTCGCGGGAATTGTTTGAATTCTCTCTGAATTCGTTCGCGGCAACCGGCTTGCAGATGGACAATATTTCGCTTAATTTGCATGGCGAAGGAATTAATGAGAACCATGTCATGACGGAATATGAGAGCAAATTCGTCGGGCAAGGAATGCCTATTTACCGTTGCGAGGTTAAGATTGGCGAGTCGGCCCTGCAGCGTTATCATGTCCAAAAAATGGAACAGTTTTAAAATATCAGCTAAACAGGCCTCCGGAAATATCCGGAGGCCTGTTTGTGATGGTTTGGCAGCAAAAGAGGTGGAATTATGTCGTAACCTGATTGCGTTCTATAAGATCCATAATAGCTTGAGCACTTTGAAGCGGATAAAAGCTGGCGATATGATCGAGCACTTCTTCGCGCTTTCGGACCACATCTTCATAATTGTTTATCAATTTCATGATCCATTTAGTGATGTCATCCAGCGAACTGATGGGTGTGCCCCATCCTTGGGAGGCGAAATACTGAGAATTTTCTTCCTCCTGCCCCGGGAGCGGCTTGTGGAATAACATGGGAATTCCCTTTGCCAGACCTTCCGTACAGGTCATTCCTCCGGGTTTGGTAATGAGAAGATCGGAGGCATCCATCAGTTTGTCGATTTCCCTGGTAAATCCGAGCAAGTGGATATGCTCATGAATAAATCGGGGATCCTTTTTCATCTTTTCCAGCGATTTAGTGTTACTGCCGAAACAAAAGATGAGTTGAATCTGGTCGCGGTAAGAGGCCAAATATGAATTGACTGCTTCATCCTTCATAAAGCCCCAGCCGCCTCCCATGACAAGTACGGTGGGCAAGTTCTTCAGGTTAAATTGGGCCCGGACATCTTCTTTTCCGTGGCGTTCCCAGAAATTAGGATGAACTGGAATGCCGGTAATCCGGATATTCTCTTCCTCGACTCCCCGCTCAAGCAATTTCTGCTTTACTTGTTCGGTGGATACGAGATAGCTGTTTACTTCCCGGCTAACCCATGTCCCATGAGCGTCATAATCGGTAATCACGGTGCAGAGCGGAACGTCGAGAAGTTCAAGCCGCTTGATCCGTGAAATAATGGCGCTCGGGATAGGGTGGGTACAGACGATGACATCCGGGTGGAGCTGCCGGATAACTTGAATCGTGCGCGTATAAAATATCCGATGTAGAGCTAGCGTCGTCAATCGGTTTAATGATTTTTTATAATTGCTGCGATACATCATGCGTACAAGACGTGGCTGGGTGGATACCGTTTTCTTATAAGCGGTAATAATGATCGGCGCCACTCTAGGATTTAAGAAACTGCCCAGTTCTAGGACTTTCGTCTGCAGATGTGGTGCCACTTTGCGTAAACTGCTGGAGAGCGCATATGCCGCCTGTGTGTGTCCGGCCCCAAACCCCTCAGATAAAAGCAAGACTCTTTGTTTTTGCACTTTAGTTTCACCTTTTCCTGCAAGGTTTTTCTACCATTTACAATATCCCCTTTACGCCCATAATGCAACCGTTCCAAGAGCAACGGAGGATCCGATTAAAGCACCGGCAAGAACGTCGGAAGGATAGTGCAGACCCAAATAAATGCGAGATATTGCAACGATCAGAGCGACTGGACCGAGAATGAGCGCAAGCGTTGGTTGTGCCGCCATAAAAGGCATAGCTACCGAAAAAATGGCAGTCGTATGTCCGGAAGGAAAAGAGTGGTCCGTGAGCGGATTCCGGAAAGTGTTCGTCCCGGGAAGCGTCAAATACGGACGGACTCTCGGATAAGTTTTTTTCGCAAGTGCGACCGGTATATGGCTGATCGCTAAGGCAACACAGGCTTGAAGGCCTACTTTATTCCAAGGCTCCGGAGCAAAGATCCAAATGAAAAGGGTAGATAGAATCGTAAACCAGGCGCCTCCCAAATGAGTGAGATGATACAGCCAGAAATTAAGAAAGCTTCGATGCAAGCGTCCGTTGATCCCTACAAACAATTGTTGATCTAGTTGGATTAGTTTTTGAAGCAATCGGTTCATAAAGCTCCCTCCGCGCTCGCTCGCCGCAAGATACGGCCTGAATGTGCCGTCAAGCTGATACTGTTATGCAGCAATGGAATTTTTAGAAAATAGTTCTCATATTTTGATTTTGTGGCCGTTTTCAATATCAGGGGACTTTGTGAGTTAATATACCCTTTTTTTGAATTCTTGTGAATCTTGTCTTCGACACTGATTCAAATGATAGCAAAAAAGTTTAAAGAAAATTGAGTTATTGAGTAAACTTTTTTTGTTTTTTTTCGTTTGTGTATTAACTAATGATTTTATATACCGTTTACATTTTAATAAAAAGGGGGACTAAAGAAATAAAAAGCGTCAAAATGGATGAAAATAAGAACTAACCGCACCGATTGCTGGATGCGGCGGTGCTTTGTGTGATAATAGGGTGACTTCCGTCGGATTTTCCGCTACGCGGGTCTTACAGCGGTTTGACAAATGATACAAAGTCATGGAAAATCGAAAAAGCGTTGAAAATGAAAAAAGAGGATTTTCAAACAGCAAGTTACAAAAGGGTCATAAAGAAAAAGAAAAGAAAACTCCGCAAGATCTAGAGAAAAAAATTAAACAAAATCTAAGGGAGTTACAAAGGGGGTACTAAGATCATGATGGACGCCATTTTAATTTCGCTGCAGGTCGTGCTTGCGGTGATCGGGGTGTATCAGTTTTGTTTATCGCTGTTTGGTTTGTACAAGAAAAAGAAAAAAGAAAACTTTGCTCCAGCTAAATCCTTCGCGGTTCTGGTAGCGGCACATAACGAGGAAAAAGTTGTCGGTGCCCTGATGGAAAATCTGAAGCACCTGAACTATCCGAAAGAACTTTACGATGTATTCGTCATTTGTGATAACTGTACGGACGGCACGGCCGAGATTGTACGGAGTCATGGAATGAATGCTTGCGTACGTACCAATACGAATTTGCGCGGGAAGGGCTACGCGATCGAATGGATGCTCAAGCAACTGTGGAAGATGCCACGGCAATATGATGCCGTCGTGATGTTTGACGCCGACAATTTGGCGCATCCGGACTTTCTAAGCGAAATGAATAATGACCTCTGCTCCGGCGCCCGGGTCATCCAGGGATATATTGATACTAAGAATCCGGAAGATTCATGGGTTACGGCTTCTTACGGAATCTCTTATTGGTACTGCAACCGTTTGTGGCAGCTTTCGCGCCATAATTTGAATATGGCTAATTTCCTTGGCGGCACAGGGATGTGTTTTGAAACCGAACTGTTAAAAGAAATCGGCTGGGGAGCAACCAGCCTTGTAGAAGACTTGGAATTCACAATGCGTTGCGTGGAACGCGGTATTTACCCGGTGTTCAATTATGACGCCAAGCTGTTTGACGAGAAGCCGCTGACTTTCAAGGCTTCCGCCCGTCAGCGTTTGCGTTGGATGCAGGGACACTTTACGGTGGCCCGCAGATACTTCTTCCCGCTCTTGTGGAAGAGTATCAAGGAACGGAACATGATTAAGCTGGATATGGCTCTGTACGGGGCTAACGTATATATTGTGTTATTGACTTTTCTGCTGACCGCTTTTATTTGGGCAGACCAGTCTTTGTTCGGCGGCCCGCACGTTGAAACGCTATACGCCAAATTCCCGCTGTGGATTTCATTCGTGGCCATTGCAGCTAACGTGTTTACATTCCTGGCGGCGATGATCTTGGAGAAGGTCAAGTTCAAGAAGGTGTACGCTTATCTGGTACTCTTCCCGATCTACCTGATTTCCTGGTGGCCGATCACTTTCTACGCGTTCTTTACCCAGAACAACAAACAATGGAGTCATACGCAGCATACACGGGTAGTACGTCTAGAAGAAGTCCAAAAAGGGTAAGGTAACCTTAAAAACCGGACTTTGATCACGAAGTTTAGCTTTGGGGCGGATTCGGCATCGAATCTTGAATTCAGCTGAGCCTTCCGGTGCTCACGTAGGTTACCCTACGCTCCGCTCCTCAGTCTCAGCTTTATCCAACCTTCTTGGTGCTGAAAGGCCCGATTTTTAAGCTCTGATTGAAAGGGTAACCTTTAAAAATCGAGCTTTGATCATGAAGCTTAACTCAGGAGCGGATTCGGCATCGAATCTTGAATTCAGCCGATTTGAATCAAATCCTTGACACGACTTATGGCATGTGTTAAAGTATTCAAGTGTTGCAATGAATAGTTTTTGGATTGCAAGCAGAGGCCTGGGCTTCTCACCTGTCCGACGATTACGTTGGCTGGTTTTGATCCAATGATTTATGAATGGTATGTTCATGAAGAATTGATCAATTCGGGATGCAGGCGGTAACCTGCATCCCTTTTTATTTTGCAATATCGGTTTTAAGACAAGAAAAAACTTTGGAGGTGGAGTACTATCAGTAAGGAACATTTGATCAATGATGAGATACGGGCCAAAGAAGTTCGTTTGGTGGGTGCAGAAGGCGAACAAATCGGTATTAAGCCGATTCGTGAAGCGCTGCAAATGGCTATCGACTTGAATCTGGATCTGGTTAACGTGGCGCCGACAGCCAAACCTCCGGTATGCCGGATCATGGATTACGGTAAGTTCCGTTACGAGCAACAGAAGAAAGATAAGGAAGCCCGTAAGAATCAAAAGATAGTGGAAATCAAGGAAGTATGGTTCCGCTCCAATATTGAGGAACACGACTTCCAGACGAAGCTTCGCAATGTGATCAAATTTTTGAAAGACGGCGACAAGGTGAAATGCTCGGTTCGTTTCCGCGGCCGTGAAATTGCCCATGCCGACATCGGTAAGAAAATTCTCGATCGTGTCAAAGAAGAGGTCGCTGAACTTTCAACGGTGGAACGTTTTCCAAAATTGGAAGGCCGCAGTATGATTATGATTTTGGCACCTAAAAGCCAAGCATAGCTTCGATCCGTTCGCCTTCGGCGGACTACGAAATTCAAGCACTCACAAATTTTGAGGGGGAAGTACAATGCCTAAAATGAAAACACATAGCAGTCTTAAAGACCGCTTCAAAATTACCGGTACTGGTAAAGTAAGACGCTACAAAGCGAACCGCAATCACTTGCTGTCCCATAAGTCCAAACGCGGTAAACGTGTGTTGGCAAACAGCCCTGTGGCTTATTCCGGCGACGTTAGCCGTTTGAAACAACAGCTTGCAAACTTGAAGTAATTATTAACACAACTTATTGGGAGGTTTATTGATATGGCAAGAGTAAAAGGCGGATTCGTGGTTCGTCGTCGTCATAAAAAAGTATTGAAATTGGCTAAAGGTTATTTTGGTTCGAAACACCGCATCTTCAAAACAGCTAACGAACAGGTCATGAAATCCATGCAGTATGCATACCGTGACCGTCGCACGAAGAAACGCGACTTCCGCAGACTGTGGATCGTTCGTATCAATGCGGCTGCTCGCATGAACGGTTTGTCCTACAGCAAAATGATGCACGGCTTGAAGTTGGCTGAAGTGAACATCAACCGTAAGATGTTGGCCGACCTGGCTGTAAACGATATTAACGCTTTCAACTCTTTGGCTACTGTTGCTAAAGGAAAAATCAACGCATAATTAATGCGGTGTACATCCAGCCGTTGTCCCTGTTAACGATTTAACAGGGACAACGGCTGTTTTTGTTATCGGAGATTAAAGAGTGCAAAACCCTGTTTTAGGGAATGATGTCAGGGTAATGCATGAAGAGGGGGGAATTAGGAAATCTTGAATTGACATATAGCGAACATTGTGTGGGAATTGTGTCGAAGGTAAGCGTTTCATTTCACAAAAAGACGAAACTTATTTAACCTATGGTCATTAAAGGTATGGATTTTAGGTCATTTTAAAGGTATAATCGGTCTGTAAAGAGCTCAGATAATGGTCATAATTTTAAAGGGGGATTAATCGTCAATGAAGTCAATGAACAAAACCTTCAAATTTTCTTTAGTCATGGTGCTCGCTGTCATGATGATTTTGGCGGGGTGCGGCAATAACAAGAATAATGCAGCAAACAACGGTGCCGCGTCCAACACAGGCTCTGGTAACACTGAAGCCACCAATGGTGGTAATAATGGCGGGAGCAAGGCATCCGATGTCAAAATTGGTCTCGTTACTGACATTGGCGGCGTAAACGACAAATCCTTTAACCAATCGGCATGGGAAGCGCTTGAAGCCCTAAACAAAGAACAAGGCATTGAGCATAAATATTTGCAAAGCGGAAGCAGTTCGGACTATATTCCAAACCTGAACCAGTTTGTTCAAGGCGGTTTTGATTTGACTTGGGCGATCGGCTTTGACTTGGGCGACGCTTTGAAGCAAGTGGCTGACGCCAACAAGGATGCCAAACTGGCAATTATCGATAGCGTTGTTGACGCGCCTAACGTTGAATCCGTTACTTTTGCCGAGAATGAAGGTTCGTTCCTGGTTGGGGTTGTTGCGGGTCTGACTACAAAAACGAATCAAATTGGATTCATCGGCGGTGCTGAAAGTCCGGTTATCAAACGTTTTGAAGTTGGTTTCAAAGCAGGCATCGAGGCAGTTAATCCGGATGCAGAAGTGAAAATTACGTACGCTGGTGCATATGATAAACCGGATATCGGTAAATCGCTTGCCAGCCAATTGTATGACAACGGCGCGGATATTATTTTCCCTGCTGCAGGACAAACCGGTAACGGCGTATTTAACGAAGCAACTGCACGTAACAACGCAGGCGGAGCTACAAAATTATGGGTTATCGGCGTGGACAAGGACCAATCGCTCGAATTTGGCGATGAAGTAACGTTGACTTCGATGATTAAACGGGTTGATGTAGCGGTTAAGAACGTAACCCAACAAGTGATTGACGGTACGTTCAAAGGCGGTCAAATCACGAACTTGACGCTGAAAGACGACGGCGTTGGCATTGCCGATACTTCTTCGAAGAACGTAAGCAAAGAGATTCTTGACAAAGTGGAAGAATACAAACAAAAAATTATCAGCGGTGAAATCACCGTTGCAGCAGAGTAACTAATATAATTTCTTTACGGCAACTTCGACTGAATAGTAAAATATAATATAAGCAGGCAAGGCCAGTGCTGTATGAACTGGCCTTGTTGTTTGCGTAAATCCCAGAATGGTGAGGGTGATTTCATGAGCACCGCGGCTCCCGTAGTCGAGTTGAAGCAAATCACAAAGCGTTTTCCCGGAATAATCGCCAACGATTCTATCAGCCTGACTTTGCGAAAAGGGGAAATTCATGCGCTCTTAGGCGAAAATGGCGCCGGCAAGTCAACTTTGATGAATATTTTGTTTGGACTTTATCAACCTGATGAAGGTTCTATTGAGATCGATGGAAAGCCAGTCACGATTGATAATCCAAACAAAGCGATCAAATTGGGAATTGGTATGGTTCATCAGCATTTCAAGTTGGTTCAACCTTTTACGGTTACAGAGAATATTATTCTCGGCATGGAACCGAAGAAAGGGCTTAATATCGACTATAAATCGGCGTCCGCTCAAGTGGCGAAATTGTCGGAGCAATATGGTCTTCATGTTAATCCTAACTCCAAAATCCAAGATATTTCAGTCGGAATGCAGCAACGCGTGGAAATTATGAAGACCTTGTACCGCGGCGCGGATATTCTTATATTTGATGAGCCGACGGCAGTATTAACACCGCAGGAAATCGTGGAATTGATGGCGATTATGCGGCGGTTGGTTGCGGAAGGCAAGTCTATCATTTTGATAACGCATAAATTGAAAGAAATTATGGAGATCTCCGACCGGGTAACGATCATCCGTCGTGGTAAAGTGATTGATACCGTGGATACGGATAAGACGAACCCGAACGAGCTCGCCGAGAAAATGGTTGGCCGTGGCGTTACTTTCAAAATTGACAAAGATGAACCTGTCATTGGACAACCTGTCTTACAGTTAAAACAGGTCAAAATGAATGACAAACAGGGGGTCTCCATTCTTAACGGATTGGATTTGGAAGTGAAGGCGGGAGAAATCGTCGGGATCGCCGGCGTGGACGGTAACGGCCAATCGGAACTTATCGAAGCTATTACCGGACTTCGCAAGATTGATTCGGGTTCGATCAAGTTATCCGATAAAGAGATATCAAGTCTGACGACACGCAAAATTATCGAAAGCGGCCTGTCCCATATTCCGGAAGACCGTCATAAACATGGGCTAGTTCTGGACTTTTCCATTAGTGAGAATATGGTGCTAGAGACGTATTACAAATCTCCTTTCAGTAAAAGCGGATTTCTTGACCGCCGGGTGATCGATAAAAATGCCGAGAAATTGGTGCGGAATTTCGACGTGCGGACGCCAAGCATTGAGACAGATCGGAA
>DJTQ01000194.1 GCA_002439285.1 Paenibacillaceae bacterium UBA6304 | reverse complement strand
GCCTTAATTCAGCGGCTCGGGATGGAGCAGGAAGAATTCGATATCGTACTCGGCGGAAGTGTATTAGCCAAGAGCGTACCGGCGATTATGCAGGATGCGCTGGCGAAGAGGGTGTTAATTACGGCTCCGCAAGCGAGAATCACAAGAATCACCATGGAGCCGGTAGGTGGCGCCGTACTAAGCGCAATGGATCAATCGGGGATTCAAGCGGATTCCGAGGTCATGAGCCATCTTAAAAACGTTTCATTCGACGACTTGAAGGGAGATGCGAAGTAATGAAAGAACAACGTGCAATTAAGATTGCAGTCATCGGCGGGGGATCTTCTTATACGCCGGAGTTGGTGGAAGGCTTAATCCAAGGATACGACGAGATGCCGGTATCCGAGCTGTGGCTGGTTGACATTGAAGAAGGAAGACACAAGCTTGAAATCGTAGGAAGCCTGGCCAAACGGATGGTTAAAAAATCCGGACTTCCCATAAAGGTGCATCTGACATTGGATCGGCGTGCCGCCATTCAGGGTGCGGACTTCGTTACGACCCAAATGCGTGTCGGCCTTCTGGAAGCACGGAAGCTGGATGAGCATATCCCGGTTTCTCACGGGGTTATCGGTCAAGAAACGACGGGACCGGGAGGGATGTTCAAAGCGCTTCGAACCATTCCGGTCATTCTGGATATTTGCCGCGATATCGAAGAATTGGCTCCGAACGCATGGATGTTGAATTTCACGAATCCGGCCGGGATGGTAACGGAGGCGGTGACCAAATATTCCCGTGTAAAAACCGTCGGACTATGCAATTCGCCGATCAACTTCAAGAAATTTCTTGCCGAAGCCTATCAAGTACCGGAAAATCAGGTGCTGCCAGAATTTGTCGGGATTAACCACCTCCACTGGGTGACTTCGGCACTTGTGGACGGCAAAGAAAGACTACCCGAATTGCTGATGGGCAAAGGCGAATACAGCGCTAAAAATGTGCCGACGCTAGGCTGGGATCCGGAGTTTTTGCAGTCCCTCTTATCGATTCCGACGTATTATCTGAAATATTACTATATGACAACGGAAATGCTTGAGGAAGAGAAAGAATCGCTAGAGAACGGCGGTACCCGTGCCGATGTTGTGAGCCGGGTGGAGAAAGAACTCTTCGAACTCTATGCTGACGAGACGTTGGAAGACAAACCGAAACAGTTGGAGCAGCGCGGGGGTGCCTTTTACTCCGAGGCGGCAGTACATTTGATGCAGTCGCTTTATTCCGGTCGGAACGATATTCAAACTTTGAATGTACGAAACGGTGGGATTTACGACTTTCTGCCGGAAGACGCCAGCATTGAAATTAACTGTGTCGTTACCTCGGCGGGCCCTATTCCGCTGGTGCCAAAATATGTTCCACAGCATATTAAGGGTCTGCTGCATGCGGTGAAAACCTATGAAAGCCTGGCGATCGACGCGGCCGTCAGCGGTGACCGGGGGCTGGCTCTGCAGGCGATGGTCCATCATCCGCTGGTACCTTCGGTTTCTACTGCTAAAGTGCTGCTGGACGAAATGCTGGAGGCTCACAAGAAATACTTACCGAACTTTTTTGCTTAAATTGATTCAATAGGTATATCTATTTCACGAATACAGCAGCTTGGGCCACGTTCAACTTAACGGACCCGGGCTGTTTTCTTTTGGTAAAAGCTTTCTTCCTTGCGTCTGACCGTTATGATATATTTTGTGTAGAGCAGTTGGACATGCAAACGGCTGTAACGGTTATTATCGTTGAAGGAGAGATTGCGGAATGATCAAGCACATCGTGTTGTTTAAATTGAAGGATTCTTCCCCGGAAAGCATTGAAACTACGGCTGGCGTACTGCGCGGCTTGAAGGGAAAAGTAGAGCAGCTGCGAGAGCTGGAAGTCGGGATCGACGTGGTTAAATCCGCACGCTCCTACGATATCGCTTTGGTGGCAACGTTTGAGTCTCTGGAAGACCTGGAGGGTTATCAGGTTCACCCAGAGCATAAAAAGGTGATCGAACATATGACACAGGTCCGCGAAAGTCAGGTTGCCGTGGACTTTGAATTTTAAGCAAGGAAATGAAGGGAATTCATTAAGTCATCTTTTTGATCACGAAGGAGAACAGGCCATGTATTATGTGAACCGGGAACAAATTGAACGCCGGCTGAATGTGATTCCGGAGCTTGTGCAGGTTGTCGAAGCTGCCGGATCTACCGTGGAGACGTCATTGCTCGAACGGTTTGCCGAAGAGAGAGCGCTTCATTTGGCGATTGAAATCGTAACGGATGTGGGAAGTTATTTGATCGACGGCTTTATTATGCGGGATGCCAGCAGCTATGAGGATATCGTGGATATCATGCAGGATGAGAAGGTTATTGACGATGAGTTGTTTCAAGCATTGACCGGCTTGGTCCGTTTACGAAAGCCGCTCGTGCAGGACTATTTCGATTGGGACCGGAGCGAAGCTCATACGCTGGCAGGACGTCTTCCTCAACTGCTGGATGATTTCTCGCGGAGAGTTCGTGCTTATTTGGATAAGGAAGGAATCCCGTCTTAACCGGATCATGTTTTTTTTTCGCGAGGTGTGACGGGATAAGCCCATTCTGCTTATAATACATTATCGATATAGGCATTTGCCCTGGTAAATTTGCAGATGATCGGGTTTACGTCAGCAGAAAGCTCGGGAAAATACCGAAAAGGGAGAGATGAAGTGTGAATAAAGGGACAAAAGGTTGGATTTGGGGCGCCGCGATCGGTACAGTACTTGGCGGTGTAACCGCGCTGCTGTTCGCCCCGAAGCCGGGACGCGAGCTCCGCAAGGATATCGCCGATGGAGCACGTCAGGTTAGCGAGAAGACGCAGCAGGTTGCTGAAAAGGTAGGCGAACAGAGCAGCCAGTTGGCAGGCAAGGTGAAGGAAACGGCTGAAAGCCTGGTAAATGATTTCCAAACCTGGCGTGCGGCCAAGGGGAACGCGGATGGTAACGATCAAGACGTGCAGATTTCGTCATTCGGGGAAGAAGAGACGGTTTCCGATGGAACAGCCGTTATCGGTATTGCCGAAGAAGCGGTTGCTGAAGCGGCCGCAGTAGAAGAACAGGATCAGGTGATCTCTGCTGCAGCAAAGGTTGAAGCTGAAGTTGATGTTGAAACCGAAGGGGAACCGAAACTGTAACTTCGAAATTTTAATTCCAAAGAACAGGAACAAGGAGACCCGAAAGGGTCTTTTTGCTCGGATAAGGTTAAATATGGAAAGAACTCGTTTAGTTGTACGGCGTATTAAATTGAGTTAAGATTTAGGTACGCTTTGTGACGGAAAATCATAAAGTAGGAAGAGAAAACGAAATTCAAATTTTTTGGCAAAAGGAAGCGGTATGTTCGTGCAGCAAGCCATCGCAATATTAGACTCGGGTGTGGGAGGCCTCACTGTTGTCAAGGAAGTTATGAGACAACTGCCTAGAGAGAAAATCATTTATTTCGGGGATACCGCGCGCACTCCCTATGGACCTCGCTCCTCGGAAGAGGTGCGCCTGTTTACCGAGCAAATCGTAGATTTTTTGATTCAATTCAATCCCAAAATGATCGTAATCGCGTGCAATACCGCAACAGCGGCAGCTTTGGACTATATCAAGGCGAAGGTTTCGGTTCCCGTCATCGGCGTCATTCATCCGGGAGCGAGAGCAGCCATCAGCGCGACGAAGACCGGCAGAATCGGAGTTATCGGAACGATCGGAACGATACGCAGCGGTGCCTATACCTCCGCTTTAAAAGAACTGAACCCGGCGATTGAAATCGTCAGCGAGGCTTGTCCCACTTTGGTCCCGCTTGTGGAGCAGGGGCGTTACGAAATGCCGGAAGCGCTGGAGGTTGTTGAGGATGCGCTTCGCAATATGAAGCAGTATCCAATCGATTGCATGATTCTCGGTTGTACTCATTATCCATTTTTGAAAAGAACGATGCATAAAGTGATGGGACCGTCGGTGAAGCTGATCAGCTCTGCGGATGAAACGGCCCGGGAGATCAGTACGGTGTTGCATCAAAAAGATCGGCTCGCCCGCAGGAGTGATATTCCGGTTCATCAGTTTTTTTGCAGTGGGGATCCGGAAATGTTCCGTAAAATCGCCTTGCAATGGCTGGAAAGACAAATTGAACTAACTCCAATCGTCTGGCAGGTATCCAATCCTTCCTGATGAAGCAAAAAACCTTTGGACAGGATTTGTTCCGCCCAAAGGTTTTTTTGTACTTACAGGTTTAGGCTATACCGCCACAGAATCCGGGCACATGACCCGCAAAGCCCCCGGATCCGCCGATGCGGTGAGTGGAGTGGAAGCAATGTGTTCGCCGTCTCCAAGGGCCATTCTCGGCAGACTACTGTGAATGGTGACATTGCTTCCGCGGAGCATCGTCACGAAGGGTAAGCGGGTATGCTTTCCGAACAGCAACGTTGGGAACAGCAACAACAGCTTTAACCGTGAGCAGTCATGGACGATGCAGATATCCAGCAGGCCGTCATCGGTTTTGGCGTCGGGACAAATGGTAAGTCCGCCTCCATAACTGGTCACGTTGTTCACGGCCGCGAGCCAAGCCGATTCGTAAGTATGCTCGGTCCCGTCGCAGTCGACGGTTAGCGGAGCGGGCCGGAAGGTAAGCAGGGTGTGGAAGACGCCGATGATATATGCGAGCCGTCCCAAACCAAACCAATTGCATACCTTTTTGTAGCGGCTGTTGTTGACGTTATGCGCAACTTCAGCGTCAAAGCCGACCGCCAGTGCGGTTAGCGTGCTGCCTCCGGAAATTGAGATGAGATCGGCGCTCCGCGGCATGCCTTCCAGCATGATATCCAGAGCGGCAGCCGTTTTTCTCGGAATCTGGAAGCCTCGGGCGGTGTCATTTCCCGAACCGGCAGGGAAGACGGCCAAGGGAACGCCGGAATCTCGCATTGCCGGGAGCAGACTGTGAATCGTTCCGTCCCCGCCTACCACGCCTACCGCCCGCCAGTCGGTTTTAAGGGCGAGTTGCTCTTTTAAATATGAATGCGCTTCCTCCGCGTTACGTGTATATATATAATCATAAGGAACGCTCCTATGATGCAGCATCTCCTGAATTTCTTTCCAAACCCGGTTTCCTCCGCCATTGCCGGAATTTTGGTTAACAATAAATAAGTACATGGCCATTCCTCCATCAATTTAGCAAGCATTTATCTGTAATATAAGTTTAAGCAAATTAGCGTTAAAAAGAAATCATTATTATTTAAAAAGGAGTTGAGCGCATGCAGCTGATTGCCATGATTACCATGCTGATCGATCATATCGGATTGCTGTTTTTTCCGGGCGACCTGGTTTGGAGAGTGATTGGGCGAATCGCGTTTCCTATTTACGCTTATGCGCTTGTTCAAGGCTACGCTCATACTTCCAATTTCAGACGATATGCGCTCCGTCTCCTACTGATCGCAGTTTTATCGCAAATTCCTTATCAATTCTTACTGAACAACGACGGATTGAATGTGGTGGCGACATTGCTTGGAGCAGTACTCGTGCTGCGGATGCTAGATGGCGTTAAGCCCGGGCCCCTGTCCGCCTTGCTAATTGCCGGCTGCTGCATCGTGATGGAGGTGCTTCCGTTCGATTACGGGGCATATGGACTTCTCCTCGTGCTTATATTCAAATATGCACGTTCAACGCAAATGTTGATGATGCATTTACTGCTTAATTTGGTTTATTTACTGTCTTATGGCTGGATCATTCAAATGGTCAGTCTTTTGCCAACCATGGTCATCGTATTCGGCCCGCGGTTTTGGAAGAGGCTTGAGACCTGGCGTGTGCCTGCTTGGGTATGGAGATCTTTCTATCCGGCGCACTTGGCCGTTCTGGCCGTGGTCGTGTACGGCATAGGGGGCGGATAGTTATTGAGACATCCCGTGGGGATGAAGCATTGAGGACCTTACCTTCTGGGGCAGGGCTGACCAAAATGGAGAGAGGGGGCTTGGAAACGCTGGCTACTGCTTCAGATAATCAAGTCGATCATCCCATTGTTGCTATTGAGCGTGGCGGCTACCGCAATGCCGACTATGTAAAACAAATGAACCGGCTGCTGCAACATTATGATGTTTTGTCCTGCAGGCAGATCGGAACAAGTGTGTTAGGGCAGCCTTTGTATGCCCTGATCCTGGGCGATGGCCCGGAGCGGGTTCATATCAACGCCGCGGTTCATGCCAACGAGTGGATCACGGCGCCGCTGCTGCTGCGCTTTGTAGAGGAGTTGGCCGCGGCGCGAAGCGCTGGGAAGGCCTGCGGGCTGGACGCGGCCACGCTTTGGGCGGTGCCGATGGCCAACCCGGACGGCGCGGACCTCGCGCAGGACGGGATCCCGCCCGGCTACGCCCGGGCGGAGGAGCTGGCCGCGTGGAACGGCGGTAGCGGGGATTTCCGCCGCTGGAAGGCCAATATCCGCGGCGTTGATTTAAACGACCAGTTCCCGGCTTGTTGGGAACTGGAGCGGGAGCGCCGGGGGCTGGCTGCCCCGGCGCCGCAGGATTACGGCGGCCCGCATCCGCTCAGTGAGCCGGAGGCGGCCGCCTTGGCCGAGCTGACCCGCGCCAAGCGGTTCAGCCGAGTCCTGTCCTTGCACACGCAGGGCAAGGAGATTTACTGGAACTACCGCGACCGCGAGCCGCGGGAAGCGGAGGAGCTGGCGGAGCGGCTCGCTGCCGCGGCCGGGCGAGCCGGGCGCGACGGCGACAGCGGCTGCGACAATGGCGCATACCGTGCAGTCAAATTGAGCGGTAGCGACGCGGGGTACAAGGACTGGTTCATCGATGAGTTCCGCCGGCCCGGTTTTACCGTGGAGGCGGGCGAGGGCGTGAACCCGCTACCGGTGGAGCAGTTTGACGACATCTATAAAGGATTGGCACCGATTTTAGCGGAATTTATCCGGGGGTGAATTTGCCCCTGGATTTTTTGCGATTTTGCAATGAGCGGGCTTTTTTTATATGCTAATTGGAAATATCCAATCACTTTAGCCTGCTTCTCCTCAAAACATAGTGTTCATTGGATATATCCAATGAGATTATCGAAAATAAGCTAATTTGTCGCAAAACATACTATTTCAGATGGAAATATCCAATTAAACGCTCGAAATGGCTGCCTAGGCATAGTTTTGATTGGAAATATCCAATGAGCGTGGCAGACAGCGCAAATAGCGCAGCCAGTGCGGACAAAGTAAACAGCCCAGACAGTCCAGTTAGCGCCTACAGCGCATTTAGGCAACTAGTGCAGAGATGCAGCTAGCGCAGCCAGTGCAATCAGCCCAGCAGACCATGCAACCAGCGCTGAAGCCCGGCATTCAAGTCTGTGCCCAGGCCAGCGCTACAAGCCGACTTTTTAATCCATTAAAAATAGGGTATCTTATCGTATAACGAACAAAAAGGGGAGTATCGCCGATGAAATGGTCAAAAATATGGTCGCTGAGGCATTGGTCACATGTTTTTCGCCGGCTTCCCGCACTGTTGAGGTCTCCTCGGATTCCGCTCTTGGATAAGTTGCTGCTGGTAGTGCCTGCTATTTTGTACTGGGTGCTGCCGGATGTGCTGCCTTTTATCCCGATTGATGATATGGCAGTGACGATGCTGCTGATGAACTGGTTTGTGTCGAGGGCGGAGCGGAAAGAACAAGCAGGCATGAAGCAAATTGGGAAGTGACGGAGAATGCTGCCGGAAGTGACGCTGAGAATATCGCTTGAAATTCAACGGGAATACCGCCAGAATATGAGACGGGTGTTCATGACTTATATGTGACGGTCTTGCGCGATAGACGATGATTCTTTACAATAGGAATATTGAAGATGTTACTCTGGATAGAGATAGGAGAGGTTGTATGAGCGTCAAGATTACCCGCAATGCGGCGAAAGTGATAAAGAAAGAATTGGACAAGGAAGAGAACAAAGGTCTGGTATTGAAAGTTCTCATCACGCATGCGCATGGCGACCACGCTCACTATGGCATGGATTTGGTCAAGCCTAAAGAAACAGATAACGTCATCTCGACGGATAAAGAGATCGACGTGATCATCGATAAAGACGAGCCGCTGCTGGATGGCGTGAAAATCGATTACCTGTATTTTCCTCAAGAAGGATTCGTGATTACGAACCCGTCCAAAGGAAACCACGGGGATCACTAATCAGCATGGATCAAAGAAGGGAATAGCATGGCAAACGATATCCGTATATGCGATAAATGCAATCATATCCGTATGAAGACTTTCGTGCCCAAGCTGCAAAAGCTGGCACCGGATGCCGAGATCAAGGTCGGCTGCAAGTCCTACTGCGGACCTTGCGGCAAGAGACCATTCGTCTACATCAACGGCCGCTATGTCAGCGGGCCTACGGAAGAAGAAGTGCTGGCGAAGGCCGCACCTTTTGTAAAGAAGCCAAAAGAATAACTATAACCAAAAGCCGCTCCGGATCATAGACCGGGGCGGCTTTATTATTGCACATCCATTGTAGCTGGACACTAGGGGCTTGTCTTCACTAATCTGTCCTTGTCGGAACCTAACCCGCTCAGCAATTCATCGCGATGAATAAAGGTGAGGTTGCGGTTATGAGGCAATTCCGCCAAATCGCCGTTATCTAACGGCAGATTTATAATCCTTTACCGCCCACGGGACGGATTTGATAGGACTCTACCCCTGCGATTAACGGCATGGCCTGCTGAATCGAGGCTTTACTTGCTTCCTGATCGAGAGATGCCTGATGGGCATTCGCATCGCTCCAGACTTCATTGACCCAGATCGTATCCGGTTCGGTATCTGAGATGCTGACGATATATTTTTCGCAGTCCGGCACTCCTTCCGCGGCTGCCGCAGCCCCCAGCAAGATTTGCACCAAAGGATCCCGTTGCCCGGATTTTGCCGTAAACTTTACGATCATTCCGAATTTGCTCATTGAATCGCCCTCCAAAGGAATAAAGTGGATACTCATAAAATAAGCCTTTTCGAAAATAGTATAGCGAATAAGCGATAGAAGATTCAAACAATATTGCTGACTAGATTTCATGGGATTCAAAAAATAAGAACCCTGAGTCCCGCCAAAGGGGATTCAAGGTCCTTGCTTTTGTTATAGTTTAGGGTTGCTGCGCATCTACGCCGCTTCTCAGCTTCGGAATAAGATCCGTGGTGATCAGATTATCGGAGATCTGCAGCCGTTTCTTGGCTTCTTCATGGGGGACGCGGCATTTTTCGATATCCGTTTTCTCCTTGGAGGACAAGTCATAGCAGTTGCCGTTGTCGAACAAATTGTCCGGGGAAGGCATGTAGTACAATTTCCCGTCCGTAAAAGCGCCTGACCTTAGAACGACGAATTTCTCTCCTTCAGCGAACAAATTGTTGCCCATCATGTAGTAGGGTTTTGTTGAGATTCCCAGCAGATGCAGGAGCGAAGGGGCCATGTCGAGCTGCCCGGCCGGCTGGTCGTACACTCCGGCTGCTTCGCCATCAGGCAAATGTACCAGTAGAGGTACCTGATTCATGATTTGATGCATCTCAAGCTCGGTCAGCGGTTTGCCGAGGAATTGCTCGTAGTCCGCTTTGTCCGGGATCGAGTTATCATGGTCGCCATAAACGTAAAGGATCGTATGATCCCAAAGCCCGTCTTGTTTCAGACCCTCCACCAATTCACCCAAAGCGGCGTCCGCATAATGGATCGATTCCAGATAATTTCCGAAGAGGGTGTCTTTGAATTCCCCCGTATCCAACTGACGGACCGATGCAGGAAGGGAGTAAGGGTGGTGGCTGGACAGCGTAATCATGAAAGAATAAAAAGGCTGCTGCTCTTGAGACATCATAGCCAGCGATTGACGGAAGAAGGATTTGTCTCCTAACGACCAGCCCAGCGATTCGTCCATAGTGTAATCTTTTTTACTGTGAAAATGATCGTATCCTATCGCTTTATACATATTGATCCGGTTCCAGAAGCTGCCCTCGTAGGCATGGAATGCACCAGTTTCATATCCGTTTTGTCTGAGAATTTGCGGCAGCGTATCGTACGTATGGTCCGGATAGCGGACGAAGACCGATCCGGTAGGTAGCGGGTGTAGCGAGCTTTGCGATGAGAAGTCCGCATCGGAAGTGCGCCCTTGGCCTGTCTGGTGAAAGTAGTTGGAAAAATAAAGGCTCTCCTGCATCAGTTTATTGAAATTCGGAGTGATCTCCTGGCCGCCGATTTCCTTGCCGATCATGAAGTTCATGAAGGCTTCTACCTGCACCGCCAGTACATTGCTTCCTTTATACGCGCCAAAGGTACCGTCGTTGACTTTCTCACGAACCTCTCCAGCTTTTTCAAACCAATCCCGGATGCTGGACATTTCCTGTTCCGACAATTCGGGTTCACCGCCGGTATGTTCCTTCGCGTACCGATAGGCATCATAATAATGGAAGCCAAGCAGGCCGGTGACATTGTACAGCGAAATGTTCCACCAGCCGCCTTCAAACAGGCCGATCGCCCAGGTCTTCGCATAGAACCGGATCGGCCCCATCGTAATGACAAAGCCGAGCACAAAGACGGCAAGACCTGTGACGAAACGGGATAGACCGCGGGAACTTCGCTTTGAACCGGAACCGGATGCTCGGGAGAAAGCGGACTTGTTCCCTGAAGTTTGTTTACGGGTCCCGGTGCGACGGTAGAAGAGCAGTCCGATTCTTATGGCTATCCAGATGATCCAATCCGCGACCAGCCAGAGATCTTTCACATGAATCAGGGACTGGATGCTGTCTCCGAGCTCTCCAACCTGACCGGCCTGAAGCAGCACAGGAACCGTAATGAAATCTCCGAAATAACGGTAATACACCAGATCCGAGAATATAATTCCCGTCAAGAGCACATTCAGGATAATTAAAGCGAACGCCCGTCCCCGGCGGGGGAGCCAGAGCGTCCAGAACGACACCAGCAGAATGGAACCGATCGCGATCACGTCGTCCAGCAAGTTCATGTCGATATACCGGGCATGCAGGTTATTGTGGAGAAGATGCAATTTGAAAAAAATAAGCAACGCAAACAGGATATATTCCATATTGCGGTAGGACATCAGTTTTTTGAGCAAGCTTTTCGGTTGGCCATGTTGTTCCAATAGGGGCGACCTCCTTTCCAAACGGAGAAACCCTCCACCCGGGCATTAATGCCGCGGGGGAAGGGGTCCGAGAAATTGCAGATATTGGCATTCGATCCGGCCGTTAAACAGCTTGCGGCGTTTATCCGCTTTGCGTTGAAAATCGTGTTCGAATTGTTTCGTTGGCGTCAGCGCGAAGAACGACCAGGTCGGCAGTTCGGCCGTAACGCGGCCAAGCTGAGAGATCAGGCGGCGAACTTCTTTCTCCTCGCCAATGCGTTCGCCGTACGGCGGGTTGGTGATCATGCAGCCGTAATCGCCTTCCGGCTGGATTTTGACGGCCGGGATTTGCCGGAACGTGATCTCTTTGGAGAGACCCGCGGCTTTGGCCGCCGCTTCGGCCACTTCAATGGCCTGCGCATCGATGTCGCTGCCGGTGATGTTCAGCGGGATATCGTCCTTCACGGCATCGATCGCTTCATCACGGGCCTCTTGCCACATTGATTCAGGCAGTACCGGCCACGCTTCCGAATTGAACGTGCGCCGCAGCCCCGGAGCGATGTTCCAAGCGATCATCGCGGCCTCGATCGGCAGCGTGCCCGATCCGCAGCACGGGTCGTAGAACGGCCGGGACGGGTTCTGGTGCCAGCGGCTGAGCAGGATCATCGCTGCCGCCATCGTTTCCTTCAATGGCGCTTCGGTCGCTATCTTGCGATAACCGCGCTTATGCAGCGCAGGTCCGGTCGTATCGAGCGTTAACAGCGCTTTGTCGTTCAGCAGATTGATCTCGATGACGTAGCGCGGCCCGTTCTCTTCGAACCATTCATTGTGATACGTTTCCTTCAGTTTTTCGACGATCGCTTTCTTGACGATCCCTTGGCAGGCGGGTACGCTGCTAAGCTGGGATTTATGCGACCGGCCTTCCACAGGGAATTCGCCGTGCGCGGGAATCCACTCCTGCCATGGCAGCGCCTTCGTACCTTCGAACAATTCATCGAACGTAAGCGCCGTGAATTCGCCCATTTTAATAAGAACCCGGTCGGAGGTGCGCAGCCACAAATTACAGCGGCAGATGTCAGCCAAAGTACCCTTGAAAGTGACCCGGCCGTTCTCGACGACAGTATCCTGGTAACCCAGATCTTTAAGCTCGCGGGCGACGACGGCTTCAAGCCCCATCGGTGCGGTAGCGATTAATTCTAATTGTTGTCCTTGTTCTGGCATGTGATCTTATCAACTCCGTGAAATACTTGTGGTTATAGTACAAAAACCATACAATTCAGTATAGGACAATGTTAAATAAGATACAAACGGCTTTTTGAACAACACGGAAAAAAGGAGAGTGCCGGGAAATGACCCCTGAACAGTATAGTGAAGATTTATATATAGAAGATGAAATCCTGAAGAGTGTGACCGACTCCATCAAAGAAAGCGGGATGAACGATGTCTCGATCGCTCCGGGCTATGGCAGGCTCCTGACGATGCTTGCTGCCGTATCGGGAGCGGGGGCGATTCTCGAAATCGGCGCCCTCGGCGGATACAGCGGCGTATGTCTGGCACGGGGAATGAAGCAGGGAGGAAGACTCGTCTCTCTCGAGTTGAAAGAGGAAAACGCCGCCTTGGCCCGTCGAAACCTGGAACGCGCCGGATTTGGCGGGATGACCGAGTATATGATCGGTCCTGCGTTGGATAGCCTGGCACAGTTGGAGAGCCAGGGTGAGCGGTTCGACTTCTTTTTGATCGACGCTGACAAAGAAAATTATCCTGCCTACTTGGAATACGCGATCCGGCTAGCCCAACCCGGAGCGATCATCGCCGGAGATAATACCCTGTTGCGCGGGCGGACGCTCAACCCCGACAAGAACGGGCCTTCGGTTCTCGCGATGCGCCGTTTCAACGAATCGATTGCGTCCGACGAGCGGCTGATCAGTACGATGCTTCCTGCTTACGACGGCCTGGCGCTCGCCATGGTGAAGTAGGCGTTTGTTGTTATAATCTACTAGACAGAACAAGCCGCCCGGATGATCCGGGCGGCTTGTTGTTGATCAGCGATTACTCCTTTCAGCGGAGCGAAGAGGTGTGCGGCTTAGCGTACAGCTTCCATCTAACCCATAAGGTGTTGATGAACAATAGAATACCGGAGACGATAAAGATCCCTTCGATTCCGATAAAACCGGACAGGAAACCGCCGATCAAGGAGCCAAGCATATTGCCGAGCGCCAGCGTGCTGCTGTTAAAGCCAAAGGCCCGGCTTTCCATGCCGTCGGGCGTATAGAAGCGGATTAGCGCATTTACACTAGGGAGCAGGCCACCCATGAAGACCCCCATCAGGAAGCGAATCAGAATGAGCTGCCAGACGGTATGCACAAAAGCCTGCGGAATGAGGGTGGCAGCCGCACCGATTAAGCAAAAGGTCAATATCCGGTGCGCTCCGACTTTGTCGCTCACGCGCCCAAGCACAGGCGAGGTAACCATATTGGAAATCCCCGTCACGGCGGTAACGAATCCGGCCCAGAAGGGGACATCGGTCGGAACGCCGTGCAGCTTTTCAACATAGAGCGGGAGCAAAGACATCGGGCTGAGCATAGCGAATTGCAGAAGGAACGTCACTGCGAACAGGGCGGTCAACTGCGGGGTTTTGTTAAGCTCGACAAAACCTTGCAGC
>DJTQ01000195.1 GCA_002439285.1 Paenibacillaceae bacterium UBA6304 | reverse complement strand
GCTCAAAGGGTTTGTGCTGGTTGTTGTTGGGCACCGCGGTTATTTATTCGATGCCGTTAAGGTAGAGTCCAGCGGCATTGGGGAAGCGGTAAACGAGGCCATCGTCCAAGGCCCGCGGGATGCGCTCAGTGAAAGTATCGAGACAAACCTGAACTTGATCCGACGAAGATATCAGTCTCCGGCTTTGAAAATCGACATGATGACTATCGGCAAGGTTTCCCGGACTTCGGTGGCCATCCTGTATGATGAAGAGCGTGTGGACCAGCAAGTGCTTCAGGAAATGAAAAAGCGGATTGAGAACGTAAAAATCGACATTTTGCAATCGGCCGGAGAACTGGAGAAATATATTAGCCCGGAGCGAATCCGTGTCTTCCCGACCATGATCGTTACGGAGAGACCGGATCGGATCGTGTTCAATATCGCGGAGGGGAAGGTCGCGGTCTTGATTAATTCCAGCGGTTTTGCCATTCTTGCTCCCACCGTATTCAGCGACTTTTTTACAGCGATGGATGATAAAATCCAGGTTCCTTTAGTCGGTTGGTTTCTGAAAATCACTCGATATATCGGTTTGTTTTTGACGTTGACGCTGCCGGCTCTCTATGTCACCTTCGCATCTTATAATCCCGAGATTTTAAAGGTGCAAATTTCTTTGTTGATTGCTGGAAGCAGGGCCGCAGTACCTTATCCCTCTTTTATGGAAGTCTTTCTTATGCTTCTGATGATGGAATTTCTGACGGAAGCGAGCTTACGTCTGCCTAAAGCCATCGGTCCTACGGCTACGACGGTCGGCGGTCTGATTCTTGGACAGGCTGCCACCCAGGCCGGGTTGGTCAGCAATATTATGATCATTCTGGTATCGGCTGTCGCGATCTCCAACTTTATTATCCCGTTAAGTATGATGGGGTACACCATTCGCGTAATCAAATACATTATGGTCTTGTTTGCGATTACCTTCGGATTGGTGGGCATTGTCTTATCGGTGGTCGGCTTGATCATGTATTTATCGGGGATCCGCAGCTTTGGCCGGCCGTATATGAAAATGTTTGCGCTGGACATCAAATCAAAGGGTGGGCAATAACTATGGTGAGCAGCAAATACATATATTATTTGTTCCTGATGAACGCTTTGATCAATATTGTCAACTTTGTTCCCAGGGTTCTTGTTTTTACGAGATTTCACGGGGCACTGCCGTCGATACTTATATCGACCGTCATCGGAACTTTGCTGCTCTATGGGTTTACAACGGCCTTGTCTAGCTTTAAAGGACAGGGGCTTCCGGAAATATTTAACGCCAACTTGCCTAGATTCTTTTCTTTTCTTCTGTTAATTATCTATGCCTGCTTTTGGTTTCTGGCCGGTATCATTACAATGCTGTCGTTTGCAGACATCACTACCCGCTATGTTAGTCCGGATATTTCCCCCTATGCCGTCATTATCGGATTTCTGCTTCTTTCGATCATCTGCTCCCGCTTATCCGCCGAATCGATCCTGTACGCATTAGAGACGTTGCTCTATCTTTCAACGCCGGTCATTGTTTATATGCTTGTCAAAGCTTTAATCAATCCGGCTTTTAGCTGGGATGCGGTCATGCAAGTGATCACTTACATGTGGACCAAGCCCAAATATGTTACCTTAGCCGGAGCGACATTTATTTTTTCCGGTTATTATAATCTCGCTATCTTTAACCGGAATTTCAAAAATTTAAAAACGAGATACCTATGGACCATTCCCTTACTCGGTTTGGTTATTTTGCTGATCACTTTTCTCGTTCCTATCGGGTATCACGGTACGATCGGCGTGGAGGATCATGTCTTTAGCTGGTTCTCAACGGCCGATTCCATCCGAATGGAAATGTTTATTATCGAGCGAGTGCTCTTTCTGTTTTATACGGTTTATTTAACGCTATCCATGCTTAGTACGGTTGTCCATTGGCATGTAGGGCTGGAGTTGTTCAAGGGGGCATTTCAGTCAAAGGCCGGGAAACTCCCCAGTAAAAAAGTCGATTGGTGGATTATGATTCCCTTTGCGATAGGCACCCTTGTACTTATGAACTACCTCAACCAGATCAGAATGGCTCAATTGGGGCAATGGTTTTTAAATATTCGCTTCGCAAACGAGTTTATTCTGCTGGCTATATTGTTTTATGTGAAGAGAAGGAGCGCAAAAAGAACATGAAAAAAATGATGTGCTGCCTGCTAGTGATCACGATGTCAGGGGTTATTTCAGGATGTCAGTTCAAGGATATTGATAAGAGATCCTTCGTGTTAGCGATCGGTATCGATCGTCCGGAGGATAAGGGGAAAAGAGACCAGTTTGAGGTTACGCTCAAGATGGCGATACCTGAGGGCGACCCTTCGCAGAGAAGTCAGGAATCGATTGTCATTACTGAAATCGCGGAGAGTGTGCCCGAAGCCGTTCGTTTAGCCAAATCGAAAATGGATAAGGAGTTGGATTTCAGCCATTGCAAGACCATGATTTATGGGGAGTTTATTGCTAAAGACAATATCACTCCTCTGGTTGACTGGTCTTCAAGGCGCCGGGATATCCAGTTGATTATGTTCGTAGCGGTGGGACTGCCAAATGCCAAGGAGGTAGTCAAAATGCAGACCAAATCCGAGAGATTGCCGGGAAATGCCCTGATTCTGGGATTAAGTAAAGAAGGGACGGAATCCCCCTATATTAAATCAGTCTACTCCTTTGATTTAAGCCGTAGGGCAACCGAACGCGGACTTGACCCGATCATGCCGGTTGTCACCGCGAAGCACCCGGATATGCTGATTATTGACAAGGTCGCACTTTTCAATAAGCAAAAGATGATTACGTTGCTCACACCGGATGAAACCCGGATGCTGAACCTGTTATCCTCGAACAACTTGCGCTCCAGTTTTAAGGTGGATGCTGAGGACGCTTCTTTTGATTTCAATCTGGAGAGTTCGAAGTCTAAATACCGCATCAGGACAGGTAAAGAGGGAAGAGCAGTCATTGAGTATCACCTCTCCGGAAAGGCGTCGGTGGAGGAAAATAGGAATGGGGCACCGATTACCGGCCCGGTGCTGAGTGCCTTCTCCAAAGCGGCGAGCAAAAAATGGGAGAAGGATAGTACGGAATTATTCAAGAAAATCCATGCTTCCGGGGTGGATCCGTTTGGCTGGGGGCTTCGGTATTATTCAAGGCACTGGAATAATGCTACCGAGCAGAAGGATTGGGAGCGGCTGTACCCTGAACTGGAATTTCAGGTCAAAGCAGATGTGAAAATCAAATATACGGGGATGATTCGGTAATGTATTAGAATATTTATATAATCCCCATAAATTGTTAATAAATCGTCATTGTTCCTCTGCCGATATATAAGTTACTATTAAAATCTATATCAGTAGAGAGAAGGGGCGTTATGAGAAATAAATCTTTATCGATCCGGCTGCGTATGGTCATTTCTTATATGATCGTGCTGCTTGTTCCGAGTTTGATTATTTCTAGTATTACTTATTCGGCCGCCATTAAGAGGGTGGAGCTGGACTTGATGACAAGCGCACTGGAAAGCGTAAGCTCGGCGGATGCGATTATTACGGATGCGATCAGTCGGAAGCTGATTGACCTCGATTATTACGGCAAGCAATTTACCGGGTCAGGGGTGAACCAGGAGATCTCGGACGGAGGCAACACAATCCAGAAGAGTCTTCGCGAATATCAGGCCGTCCATAAGGATGTACTTAACCTGTACATAGGAACAAATAAGGGAGAGATTTTGCAAGCCTCCAATCAGAAGCTTGACGATGACTTTGATCCGCGCACGCGGGATTGGTACGTGCTTCCGTTGAAATCCAAACAGGCGGTAGTCTCGCCTTCTTATTTATCGGTTGACGGAAGTCCCGTCGTATCCATTTCGCAAGTGCTGGCCGATGGAAGCGGTGTGATTTCTCTGGATTTGGATTTGAGTGTAGTCGCTTCCATGACGGACATGAATGTGGGTAAGGAAGGCTATATCTTTATCGTCGATAGCACCAAGAAACTGTTAGTTCATCCTACGGCTGAAATCGGCTCGGAGTATAAGGAAGATTTCATTAACAAGATGTTTCAGGTTGATACCGGAAAGCTAGACTATACTCAGCAGAACAATCAATATAAAATGGCGTTCATGAAAAATGAGGCTACCGGTTGGAGAATCGGGGGCAGCATCAGCGAGAACGAAGTTGCAGCAGCGACGGAAGGAATCCGCAATACTACCATCCTTGTTGTCGCCTTGTCTGTGCTCGGAGCGGCGATAATTATCTTCTTCAATGTTCGCTCGGTCATTTTGCCGCTGCAGAAATTGAATGAAGCGACGAGGGTGTTGGGAAAAGGCGATCTGACGAAACGCCTCGACAAATTCCGCCAGGACGAAATCGGTGAATTGGCCGGTAATTTCCAACTTATGGTGGATAATCTCAGGGGAATGGTAGAAGGGGTTCAAGACATGACGAACAGCGTGTCCGCTTCAGCGGAACAACTGTCGGCCGGGGCTGAGCAAACAACGAAGGCGATCGAGCACGTAACGGTTGCGATCCAAGATGTGGCTGCAGGAAGTGAGGAGCAACTCCGCAAAGTCGGAGACGGCACTAGCAATGTCATTGAAATGACTCGAAAGGTGGAGGCGGTCTCGGCGCAGATGCAAGAGGTGACCAGAACGATGTCCGAAACGACGGATTCCGCGAATATCGGAGCTAAGGCGGCAAGCGGTACTGAGAGTACGATGTTGGGGATCCACCGGACGGTCGAAGGGTTGGCCGAAAAGGTTGAAACTTTGAACGAGCGTGCTTTACATATCGGAGAAATCATCAGCGTGATTGCCGGAATATCGCAGCAGACAAATTTGCTTGCCCTCAATGCTTCTATTGAAGCGGCAAGAGCGGGTGAACAAGGGCGCGGATTTGCGGTCGTTGCCTCGGAGGTCCGGAAGCTTGCCGAAGGTTCGCAGCAATCGGCTGATCAAATCAAGGAACTGGTAGGTCAAATTCAACAAGAAATGCAGCAGGCGGCCAGTACGATGGAAATAGTTAAAGAGCGGGTTAACGAGGGGATGGATGCAGTGGAGAAATCCGGCAAATCATTCAGCCAAATCCGTGATGCCGTCATAGGCGCGGCAGAGACGATATCTATGGCATCGGTCAATATGGGAGGAGTGGCCGCGGAAGCCGTAGAGGTTGAACTCGCCATCGGTCAGATTCGCAATCTGTCGGAAGAGACAGCGGGAAACACGGAGACGATATCGGCGGCGGCTGAAGAACAACTGGCCTCGCTGGAGGAAATGGCTTCTTCTTCTGCGGATCTCAGCAGTATGGCCGAACAACTTCAACAGTTGGTCGGCCAGTTCAAAATTTAATATTATTCAGTCTCGTCTCCGTCAAAGCCGTTAAGCAAATCGGTGCCATGCATGGCGTCCGGATCGGGAGCGGCCTGGTCTACCGGGCTGCCGGGCTGAATCTCATCGGCATCGGGAACATCCGGCAGGGCCTCCTCCGAACGGAATTCTTCCGATCGAATATCTTCTGCCGCAGGTTCACTTAAACTTTGCGTAATACGGGTATCGTGAGGTAGCAGATCATCGTCAGGAATGTCATTCTCTTCACGATATTCTCCTAGCAATTGATAGCGGTCATATGCCTTGTCACCTTCCGATTTCGGATAATCCGGCATGGAGCCTCGCCTCCTTGATTTTATTGGGGTTCGAAGTTCATGATAAGACAGCGGAAGTACTACATGGAGTTTACCCTATTTCCGATATTTCAATCGGGCTAAACGGCCATTCGGGACAAACTATCGACAAGTGTAAGCAAAGAACCGCCCTGATCTGGGCGGTTTTTTGCTATTCTCATCCATCCAAAAATTCTTAGAATTTGGGGAATACGTATTTAACAAGGAAGTAGAGAAACCCGAAGAACAAAATAATGTAGGCCGCATATTTAATGAAGGTGGCCGCAACCATGCTGGGTTCCGATTTTCGCTGCACATCCCTACGTTCCACATCCACGTTGCTTACTTCATTTCGGTCGCGAGGCTCGTACATGGAATTCCCTCCTTTATCTTCCTGCTAGGCACAGTTATTTTTTCTGGCTCGAGCGGCAGTCTCTGTTTGACTACTTTTTAAACGGTTCGCTGCCCGGTGAAACAAGGCGTTGAAGCAGGGGAGGAGCAAGATAGCATTTGCGGTTGACTTCATTCCGGGGGACGGCTAAAATTTCACATGAAGCCCCATAGGAGCGGATTGAGAGCAGGAGTTGAATAGGAAAGTGATCACAATCTATGATATAGCCAAAATTACGGGTTTTTCACCGACGACCGTTTCAAAGGTGTTCAATGACTACGCCGATGTCAGCCCGAAAACCCGGCGCAAAATAATGGAGACGGCCGAGCAGATGGGATATTTACCAAATGCCCATGCCCGCTCCTTAACGACCAAGCGCTCATGGACGATCGGAGTGTTGTTTAATGAGCCGTCGGGAGCAGGAATTCTGCATCCCTATTTTGCCGGTGTCATCGAGGGATTCAAGAAAGTATCAACCTCCAGGGGATATGACCTGATGTTTATTTCCAAAGATATCGGCGGAAAGAAGAGCAGTTACCTGGAACATTGCAAAATCCGCGGCGTGGATGGAGTTGTCGTCATCTTGCCTGATTTTACGGATCCTTATTTCCTGGAATTGCTGGAATCAAGCATTCCTTGCGTTTTGCTGGATCAGGAATCGGATACCAAGAGCACAGTCTATTCCGATAATATGGCCGGAAGCATCCGGGCTGTCGAGTATTTGTATGAGCTTGGACACCGGCAGATCGCCCACATTGGTGGTGGAAATACCTTTGCCGGAGAGAAACGGCTTGAAGGATATTTGCATGCGATGAAGGGACTAGGTTTGCCTGTAAATCCCGAGCATGTTATTCAAGGGAGCTACGACTACACCGTTGATAGCGGACGGGTAGCCATGGAAGAATTGCTGCAAGCTTCTGTACTACCTTCTGCGGTCTTTGCTTCCGGGGATAATCTGGCGGTAGGGGCGATGATGGCGATCAGAAGCCGAGGGCTTAAAGTGCCGGGAGATATCTCCGTTATCGGGTTTGATGATATCGAAATGGTCAAATTTTTGACACCTGCTTTGACAACGATCCGGCAGGATACATACGCACTTGGCAATAAGGCAGCCGACATGTTAATCTATACGATAGAAGGCGGGGAAGAAGTTCAATCGGCTATGCTTCCGGTCGAACTCGTAATCAGGGAGTCTTGTCGATCCATTGAATAAATGATCCCTGTTTTTTTTCAGTCAAATCGAAACCGGTTTCGAAATGTTTGATTATGAAACCAATCACACTTAAAGGAGAGGATCTACATGGCAAAATGGTCTAAAGTACTTACATCCCGCGATTCTGGAGAACGCTTACAGTTTAAAGGTGAATTGGCTGCTCAAGCATGTTCGACGGAAGGTAGAGACAAGGCCAATGTAATTAAGGTGACAACCGACCAGACTTATCAAACCGTCATTGGTTTTGGAGGCGCTTTTACGGAAGCGGCGGCTCATACTTTATCCCGTATTAGTACGGAGAAAAGAGCGGAAGTAATTCGCGGCTATTTTGATCCGGAGGAAGGGCTGGGGTACACGATCGGCCGCGTGCACATTCACAGCTGCGACTTTGCGCTCGGAAATTATACTTATGTTGAAGAAAACGATAAGGAGCTAAATTCTTTCGATATATCGCGAGACCGAAAATGGGTGCTGCCCCTGATTCATGATGCAGTCAAGGCGGCCGGTCAGGATATTACCATGCTGGCTTCCCCTTGGAGTCCCCCGGCTTGGATGAAGACGAACGGGGAAATGAATCATGGCGGCCAATTGAAACCGGAATTCCGCGAGGCCTGGGCACTGTACTATACCAAATTCATTAAGGCATACCGGGAAGAAGGCGTACCCATTTGGGGCATCACCGTCCAAAATGAGCCGGCGGCCGTTCAAACTTGGGATTCCTGCATCTTCAGCGGTGAAGAGGAACGGGATTTTGTCCGTGATCATCTCGGGCCAACGATGCATCGTGAAGGGCTTGAAGACGTTAATATTCTGATTTGGGACCATAACCGCGATTTGATTGTCGAACGGGCCTCAGCGGTTCTGACTGATCCGGAAGCGGCCAAATACGTCTGGGGAACAGGTTTCCATTGGTATGTCAGCGAAGCATTTGAAGAAGTCGGCAAGGTTCATGACCTGTTCCCCGATAAGCATCTGCTCTTTACCGAAGGCTGCCAGGAAGGCGGTGTTAAGCTGGGCGAATGGTTTACCGGAGAACGCTACGGCCGTAACATGATCGGCGATTTGAACAACTGGACGGAAGGGTACCTCGACTGGAATCTTGTTCTTGACGAAACCGGCGGACCTAACCATGTCAACAACCTTTGCGATGCCCCGATCATTGCGGATACGATAACCGACACCGTGCACTACAACAGTTCTTACTATTATATCGGCCACTTTAGTAAATATATTTCTCCAGGTGCGGTTCGTATTGGCCTGAATTCGAAAGCTGACGGGCTGTTAATGACAGCATTCAAAAACATCGATGGCAGCGTTGCTGTAATTATTCAGAACGAAACTGACGAGCCGCGGGAGTTTGAGCTTGAATTGGGTGAAGAGGCAGTCAACGACACGCTTCCGGCTCATTCGATCGCAACTTATATGATTCATTAAAGCAACATCATGACAAATCCGTGTTTGGAGGAAAATAGAACGATGCCCAATTACAGCTTTGAAAACGAAGAGTTCATCATTGAGCAGTTTGACCAGGCGAAGCCATTCTCCAGCTTTCTGCCCGGCTTGGCAGGCTTGAAGGGAATTCCGATGTGGACGTTTTATGCGAACCGGGGACAGGCGGTTTGCAGTTTCGGAATCCGCGATAAGAACAGCCCGATCATGGAATTCTCCCCGGCTAATATTATGTATCAGTCCGTGTCGATGAAAGGTTTCAGAACCTTTATTAAGATTGAAGGTGCAAAGACAATTTATGAACCGTTCCAAAATGCTTATCCGGATCAGGCAGCTCGGCGGACTATGCGGATTTTGACCAACGAAATCGGAATTGAAGAAATAAATGAAGCCAAGGGAATACGCACGAAGATCACTTATTTTCACATCCCAAATGATGATTATGCGGCGCTGGCACGAAAAGTTGAGATTACGAATATCTCAGGGGACACGCTACGCCTCGAGGTATTGGATGGACTTCCGGAAATCTTACCGTACGGGGTAGAGAATGCCGGATATAAAGAGATCGGGAATCTGCTTCGCAGTTGGATGGAAGTAGACAATCTGGAGAACGGTATTCCCTACTACCGGAATCGCTCCAGCACGCATGACGAGGCAGAGATAAGTGAAGTTCGCAGCGGGCATTTCTATTTGTCGTTTGATGAGCAGGGGAGCCGATTCAAACCTGTCGCCGATTTTGAACTGGTCTTCGGCAGCAATACTTCGCTCGGATATCCGGAAGGGTTCGCCGGAATGCCGCTTGCCGAAATGGCTGACCAAAATCAATACTGTACAAACAAGGTTCCTTGCGGATTCACGGGAGTTGCCGCCGAACTGGCGCCTGGGGAGAGCAAGCTGATTTATACGCTGATCGGACATATGGATAGCGTGGAGCGCCTCAACAAGAAGGCGGAATTCATTTCATCGCCGGCGTATATGGAACGGAAACAAAAAGAGGCAAGGGAATTGACGACAGCGCTAACGGCGAACATCGCTACCAAGACATCGATGCCGCTGTTCGATGCTTATAGCAGACAGAGCTATCTGGACAATTTTCTGCGTGGCGGATACCCGTTTATTTTTGAGAATGGCAGAGAGGGCTTCGTTATTCATCTGTATTCCCGGAAACACGGCGATCCGGAGCGGGATTACAACTTTTTCTCGCTCGCTCCCGAATATTACTCGCAGGGGAACGGGAACTTCCGCGATGCGAACCAGAACCGCCGCAGCGATATTTATTTTAATCCGCGGGTCGGAACATTCAATATCAAGACCTTCTTCAGCTTGATGCAAGCCGACGGCTATAATCCGCTCGGGGTCGAGGGCACCAGCTTCCGGGTACCGCAGAACCGGGCAGAAGAGCTTGCGGAATGGCTGGAAGGTGCCGCGGCCGACCACAGAGAGGAACTCCAAACGCTATGCCTCGGCAAATTTACGCCGGGTAAATTGATCTCTTTTATTGCGGCTAATAACGTAATGCTGAACCTGGATGAGGAACAATTCCTGACCGGCGTTTTCTCGCTGGCCGAGCAGGGCATCGAGGCTACCTTTGGAGAGGGATATTGGTCGGATCACTGGACGTATAACATGGATTTGGTCGATAGTTATCTCGATATTTTCCCGGATCGTAAAGAATGGCTGCTCTACGGGGAGACGGACTACACTTTCTTCGACAGTCCGGCAAGAGTCCTGCCCAGAAGCGAGAAGTATGTTTTGAACGGTGAGCATGTCCGCCAATACGGGTCGCTAGTACACGATGAAGAGAAGATGCAGCGGTTTGGAATCACCGCCAAGTCCACAAACTGGCTGAGAACCGGTCATGGCAACGGAGATATATACCGCACGAATCTATTTGTCAAAATGCTGTCCTTATCTCTAGTTAAGTTTGCTACGCTGGATCCATACGGTATGGGGATTGAGATGGAGGGGAACAAGCCGGGCTGGAACGATGCTATGAACGGACTGCCGGGTTTGTTCGGTTCGGGGATGAGCGAAACGTTTGAATTGAAGCGAGTCGTGGCATTCATGTTGGAAGAGGCGCGTGAATCTGGGGCAAGAGAGGTTCTGGTGCCCGAAGAAATCGCGGCTCTGCTTCAAGAGGTGAGCGGGCTGCTGGTCCGCCATTTGGATGGCAAGCTGGATTCCTTTAATTACTGGGACCAAGCATCTGCCGCGCGCGAAACTTACCGGGAGAAGATCCGCTTTGGGATTAGCGGAACAGAGTCAAGTATTCAACTCTCCGACTTGGCTTCGGTTTACGGGGATATGCTCCGCAAGATCAATGCCGGGATTGCGGAAGCCATTTCACTTGGCGGCGGATTGACGCCGACTTACTTTGCTTTTGAAGCGGCAGATTTCGAGCCGGTGCTGGATGAACAAGGAAATGCGGTCATGAGCGATTATGGTTTGCCGAAGGCAAATGTAATGAAATTCGCGGCTCGCCCGTTGCCACATTTCCTGGAAGGGCCGGCACGCTGGATGAAGACGTTGGAGGATCCGGAACAAGCCAAGGAAGCTTACGAGAATATCCGCCGCAGCGATCTCTTTGACCCGAAATTGCAAATGTACAAAACCTCGGTCAGTCTGGATGAGGAATCCCATGAAATCGGTCGGATCCGCGCATTCACGCCGGGATGGCTGGAACGGGAATCCGTCTTTCTTCACATGAGCTATAAATATCTGTTGGCTCTCCTGAAGAATGGCCTAACCGAGCAGTTTTTTGCAGAAATCAAAACCTCGCTGATTCCGTTTCTCGATCCTGCGGTTTATGGCCGCAGTACGCTGGAGAACTCGTCCTTCATCGCTTCCAGCGTAAACCCGGATCCGCAGGTGCACGGCAGGGGCTTTGTGGCAAGACTCAGCGGCTCCACCGCCGAGTTCATCAGCATGTGGATTGCGATGATGGCAGGCAAGCAGGTTTTCCGGGTTCAGGATGGAGTACTTCAGCTACATCTGAATCCGTCTCTTCCCGGCTGGCTGTTTGATGATCAAGGGGAAGTGTCGTTCAAATTCCTCGGCAGCACGGAAGTGACGTATCATAATCCGGAGAGAAGGGATACCTTTGGGCCGCAGGCAGCAGCCATTAGTGGCATTACTGTTCATCTAAATGACGGTACGGCCTTGCATGTGGAGGGTCCCGTGATTGCCGGGGGGATTGCTGAGGACATCCGTAGCGGAAAAGTGAACAAACTGGATATAGAGCTAGCGTAAATCGATCCTTATCTCATAACAGTGGAATGTGTAGCCCTGGACTCATACTTTTGGAGTCCAGGGCTATTTTCTATAAAAGTTTCTCACCCGCTCGGCAAAATACAAGTAATTTTTAAAATTGATAAAACTATTCATAGATTAAACTTGTTAATAACGGTAAAATATTTCTGGTATCTATCTGGATATGAAATAGTTCTTAATTTTCCATATTATTGAAGGTTTATTGATTTATTGTATCGAAATAGATAGATTAGCTCATAATTCATTGGCAGGGGTGCTAGAATGAAAGGTTTTTTTAAAACGGTTGCCATCTTGATTGTACTTAGTATTGTGTTTACATGCGCAGTTCTAATGGAAGCTCCGGATCAGGTTAAGGCAGATGGGCAATCGATAGCAGAATGGCAGATTATTTGGACGGATCAATTTGATCCTGAAATAAACATAGATCAGTTGGAAGCTATGCAAAACTGGGAGAGTGTCAAAGCGATCGGCCCGATTCCTGAACGACCGGAGGGAGCGGACGGGCAATGGGTGAAGTTAGACCTTCCTGCTTTTCAAACGAGTTCTCCGGCACTTCTGTTTGAAAAGATTTACGGACGTCAAGTAGTGATTCGATCCAGTGTCGGGATGATTTATGAGTCTAACCGAACCTATAATTACGGGATTAATACCATATTGCTGCCGATGGATCATTCAAATGAAGGAGAATCCATTTACATCGGTATCAAAACAGATTCGCGCATCGGATTGCAGAGTAAAGTACTGGTCGGGGATTATTCTGAATTGCAAAATTCTTTTATTAAGAATAATATGACGGATTTTATTATTGGCAGCGCTCTAGTTTTTATAGCGATCGTTATGCTGATCTGTTCCCTGTTTCTTAAAAATGAAAATTTGTCCAGTTGGTTTTCCTTATGTTTGGTTATTCTGTCCAGCGGGACCATCGTCATAACCTACTCTTCATTCCTGTATTCGCTATTCGGCAAATTTGGAGAGTGGTACGTTATTCTGTTTGATTTATCGCTGCTGATCCTGCTTCCCTCCTTCACGAGCTTTTTTGAAAGCATTTTTGGTAAGGGATATAGATCGATCATTACCAAGTACAAGAAATTTCAAATTGGATATTCTCTGTTTTGCATTCTATTGATGGTGATAAACTTATTAAGCAATAATCAATTCTATGATTATTACAGAATCGCTTCAGGCACTTTAATCGGTCTCTTTATGATCATTCAGTTAATCCTACTGATTACGATTTCGACGATTTATACGATTCGGGGGAATCAAGAGGCTATCATTTTTTCGATCGGGTTTGCCGTATTTGCGGGATTGGGGCTCGGCGAATTAATCTGGTTTTATTCTAAATCGGAGTACTATGATCTTTTTCTATGGAAATGGGGCGTAGTATGTTTTCTGATTGCGCTAATCATTATTCTCGGCAAAAGATTTGCCCGAAATCATGAGCAGGTAGTCGAATACTCCAAGCAATTGGAGATGTTCAACAATGAACTTCAGCGTTCTGAAAAGATGGAGATTATTAGTGAATTGGCCGCTTCCGTAGCCCATGAAGTGCGTAATCCGCTTCAGGTGACAAGGGGATTCATACAGCTGCTTGTGGCCAAGCAAAGTTCCACGGATAAGGTTTACTTGAGCATGGCACTAGAAGAACTGGACCGGGCTTCCGCCATTATTACGGACTTTTTGACCTTCGCCAAGCCGGAGGTCGGCAAAGTTACCGTACTGAACATCCTGAATGAATTCATTCATATTGAAGGCATTCTGATCCCGATGGCGAATCTTCAGGGAGGAAAAATCTCCGTACATATTCCTCAGGATCTGCATATAAAGGGGAATTCTTCAAAATTCAAGCAGGCCTTTATTAATATCCTCAAGAACAGCATCGAATCCCTGCACGGAGAAGGGGATATTCATGTGTGGGCCTATGAAGAGAACGGGAAAGTATCCATTCATATTAAAGACACCGGTGAAGGAATGGACGAAGAGGTGCTTGCACGTTTAGGAGAGCCGTACTTCTCCAACAAGACCAAGGGGACGGGATTGGGGCTTATGGTAACGTTCCGGATCATCGAAGTCATGAACGGTAAAATTCACTTTATTAGTGAAAAAGGAGTAGGGACAGAGGCGATAGTCCGGTTCCCCACAGCGAAAAATGTGTAAGAACCAAAATGTCGCTCTACGTCACTACTCCTCGTGTATGATTAATCAGTGAAGTTTAATCGCCCCAAACCGCATTCGGTTTCACTTCTGACTTAATAACATTAGCAGGACTTGGAGGCAGTACGAGATAGAATTCATCAGAATTCTCTTCTACTGTCTTTACTTTGATGTGATCCGGGAGAATTACACCGAGTGCCTCCTGGATTGCTGCCTTTGGATCGGAAAGAAGTTTCGCTTTAAAACTAGGATCTTGCCATGCTTTTTCAATAACTTGTGATTGAAGGAGAGCTCCTGATGTCATAAAATCACCCTTTCTCAATAAAATGGTTATATTTTCCTGTATAGTATATCATGAATCTTGCTAGAAATCTAGAAACCTAGGAATACTAGGTGATTTACATATTTTTGGATAACCAATATCCCAGTCCTCCCCCTTGCAGTAGGGCCACCTTGGCTTCGATCTCGCGTGCCCCCTCTTCCAGATTACTCCTTAGGAAATCATGAAATTCATAGAGACCCGGTGCGAGGTCGCGTATATCGGACAACTTCTCATGATTGCGGTGGGCATGTTCCGCCAAGCGGGAGAGCGTGCCTTGCATGGTAATTGCGTGCTTGATCTCTTCGGGTTCCGGCCTACGATTATTCGGAATCTGCAATTCGGTTTGAACGATCGAAACCAAAGCATTGTAGCTTCCTTCGGAGAGGTCCTTCTCCCAATCCTTCCAGTCGTCCAACAATTGCAGGGTAACGAGAACATGATCTACCGCTTGTTCCAGTCGAGGAATCTCCGCTTCCAAATCCGCAAGAGACATGATTCCGGCAATGGCCAGTTTTACCTGGGCTGCCTTGTGGCCCATGCTTATTGGATCCTCATAGTAGAAATCCGAGGTCGTTTCACTAGAGACGGCCCGGGCCCATTGAGATGCGTATTTTTTATAGTAAGTCCAGAAAAGAGGATTCCCCGAAAAACAGCCGCTGTACAATTTTATGAATTCCAGATGAATTAACTCAGCCAGTGGAAGTTGATGGGGCATGACCTTCTCCGGTTCATCCATGCAGGCATCGACCAGATGATAGTACATCATCCCGAAAATATTAGCGACCGCAAAGCGGCGGCTGACTTCCGGAAGAATGCCGGCTTTCGCCTGAAGCCAGAAAGGGAGCAGGTAGCATATGTAGTTTTTGGAGCGGTCTTCTTTAAGGGCATGGAATTTGTCTAGGTAATTCAATGCGTGTTTTCGAAAAGGGTCTGGAAAATCCGCCAGAATGGACTCCGCTTCCGTAAAGGCGAGACTAAGTTCTTGTTCGTAGGGGTTCAGCCAATTCAAAGACATGCCTCCTTTCATCCTACCTATCGACTGCAACTCTTCTCAATAGATTCCATTATAGAATAACATGAAATCGGTTGAAACCTAAAGCCCGGGTCTATAGAGGGATTGTAATGAACTCATAGAAATGTATAGGAGAGCCGATCGGCGGTGGATTAATTCGGGGGAGGGAACAGGATGCATGGAAAGACGGTGATTATCACAGGAGCCAATTCGGGGATGGGGCTGGCTTCTGCTGTAGAGTTGGCCCGGCGGGGAGCGCACGTCGTGATGGCCTGCCGGAATGAGGAGCGGGGCCGGAAGGCCTGGGAGACGGCTGTTCGGGAAAGCGGATCGGACCAATTGGAATTGATGCTGTGTGATTTGGGATCCCTGAAAAGCATCCGGAGGTTTGCCGGAGAAGTGACGGAACGATACAGCGTGGTAGATGTGCTTTTGAATAATGCGGGAGTCGTATCTTTGAAACGGGAAATGACGGCCGATGGTTTCGAGTCCATGTTAGGCGTTAATCACCTGGGACATTTTCTTCTCACTAATCTGCTGCTGGAGCCGTTGAAACGCGCCGAGGAAGGACGAATCGTCAATGTGTCCTCCGGTGCCTATAAAATCGGCAAATTTCATAGGGATCCTTCACTGGCGCGAGGCTATAATGTCGCGAAAGGATACGCGCAATCGAAGTTGGCCAACGTGCTGTTTACGAAAGAGTTGGCCCACAGGCTGGAAGGAAGCCGGGTGACGGCAAACTGTCTCCATCCCGGGGCGGTCGCTACTAATATCGGAGTTGACCGGAATACGGGATTCGGCAAATCGCTGGTAGGGTTAATGCGCCCGTTTTTTCTAACGGCGGAGCAGGGGGCGGAAACGGCGATCTATTTGTCGTGTTCGCCGGAAGTAAAAGGGGTATCAGGTCAATTTTTTTATAAGAAACAAGCCAGGCCGCTTACCGCTAGGGGAGAGGATCAGGTTGCTGCCCGCAGGCTGTGGGAATGGAGCGAAGAGCAAGTCGGTTTGAAGAGGTAATCCTCCTCACGACGGTATAAAGCGGGGGCTGGGGTGATAGTAGACCAAATAAGAAATGACGGTGCGGGGAGTACGACATCCCAAATCACCGTCATTTTGAATTTGTATTTGATCTTCCGGGCGGCTATAAAATAACGAGATCCCTGGTGAGCTTGTTCAGCCGCTCATTTCCATTCTCGGTAATCAGCAGCATGTCTTCTATCATGACCGCTCCGACGCCGTAGCCATAGTAAGGCGTTTCGATGCAGACGACCATGCCGGGCTCGAGCACCGTGGTTTCGGCGGCGCTGAAGAACGGCGCCTCCTCGGTGGCGAGAGCCAGGCCGATGCTGTGGCCGAGGTGGCCCCGGTTGTAATCCGGCAAGCCGGAGCGCCGGATGACCTCCATGCCCTCGGCAAACACTGCGGCCATCGGCACGCCGGGGCCGGCCAGCGCCAGCATGACGTCGTGGCCCGGCCGCAGCGCCGCATAGGCGCGCTTGGCGGCATCGCCCGGCTCGCCTAGCGAGAACGTACGGGCGATATCCGCTCCATAGCCTTGCACGTCGGCTCCGACATCAAACTTGATGATGTCGCCGGGGGCCGCACGGTGCGGTGCATAGACCGACGCCGGCGCGAATTGCGGGCCGACGGAGATCGTGGTGAAGCGCTCGCTGAGGCCGAAGCAGCGGCGCGTCACTGCGATCCTGAACGCGGCCGCGAGCTCGGCCGCGGTGACGCCGGCGGCGACGGTCTGCACGGCCGCGCCGATCGCTTCTTCCGAAATCGCGCAGCTTTCCTGCAGCTGCGCGATTTCGAAGCCGGTTTTACGCGCACGCAGCCGCGTAAAGAGCGGGGCGGCTTCCGCCCAGCGCAGCAGAGGAAGCCGCTCGGCGAGCAGGGCGCGCGTTGCGCCGCGCATGCCGCCAAGCTCGGCGGCGACGGCTGCGCCGCCCGCAAGGCCGCTGGCGAGGAGCGCCTCGGCCAGCGCCGAAAGCGCGGCGTCCGGTCCGGGGGCAGCCGGACGCTCGCCGCGGAACAGATCCCTTCTCATACCGAAGGGATCGTCTAGATCAATCCATTGCGGGTAGGTGAGAATGTCGAAACCCGGGATACTGTCCGGCAATCCCGAGGCTTCGAATTCACTCATGAGCAATATGGATTTGCGGCCCGGGTCGCGGAAGACGACGGCAAAAGCCGCCTCGCTCATCCGGAACGTATACATAAACACGCTGGGCTGGCCGGATAGATAGTAGACATTCTCGGCACTGGAGGCGACGAGGGCGTCGAGCCCTTTACGTTCCAGCATGTCTTTGGCCCGGGAGGTCACGTCCAGCAAATGATTTTCTTTCAGGTTCATTTCTGCTTCAGCTCCTTGGTAGGGTCGCCAATTTTCTAAATCTCATAGGCTTTGGACAAGCGTTTTTCGATTTTGTTCAGGATGATCGACAAGACCGTGCTCATGATCCAGTACATCAAGCCGATCGCCAGAAAAAAGGGCATCGCTACATAATATCTGGATACCAAAATTTGTGCCGCGCGGAACAATTCTACGACCGTGACGACGGATACCAGTGAGGTTTCCTTCAGCATCCCGATAAAAGAGTTCCCGAGCGGAGGAATGGCGATCCGGGCTGCCTGGGGAAGTACGACAAAGCGCATGGTTTGCCAGGGAGTCATCCCTAGGGATTGGGCCGCTTCGGTCTGTCCATGATCGACGGACGTGATGGTCGCTCTGAACGTCTCGGAGAGGTAGGCGCCGATATTGATGCTCATTGAGAGATAGGCCGACATCATCGGGCTAAGGTGTATACCCCAGTCGGGAAGGCCGAAATAGACAATGAAAATTTGCACCATTAACGGCGTCCCACGGATAATTGATACGTAGACCCGGGCGATATTCCGGATTACGAGATTCCCCTTCAACCGGGCGACGGCGACCACCAATCCGATGATCAATCCGAAGAACATGGACACCAAGGTGATCTGCAGGGTGTAATAGGCACCGGTCAGCAAATATTCAAGATTATCGAGCACGAGTTTCATCGGGTTACCTCCCCCTGAGCATGCGAGTTCTTGTCTATCCAAAAAAGAGGGTGTTCCCAAAGCGGACTTTTGGAACACGCACCATAAGGCTGTCTTAGAAGTTAGGATCTACGTCAAACCATTTGTTGTA
>DJTQ01000134.1:27696-39946 GCA_002439285.1 Paenibacillaceae bacterium UBA6304 | reverse complement strand
AAGCGCCTAAATTAACTGTAGACTTTCCAGCTAAGTTGTTCGAAACAGGCTTACCGCACGAAATAACTGTAGGTTTTCCAGCTAACTTATGGGGCTAGACTTGGCGAGTTCAACTAACGAGCCTGGCCCCCAGTAGAAGAAGGCCCACTCCTAAGTTCCGGCCAACTGCACGAATGAGTTACCTCGTCATGCCTCTGACAGCTGGCCGTCCTCAATGTATACAACGCGGTCGCATAGATCGAGCATGCGCTGGTCATGGGTAACCATGACGGCGGCTTTGCCGCGATGTTTGACCTCGTCGGCCAGCATCTGCACGACGTCGCGGCCGCGCTCGGAATCGAGGCTGGCGTTCGGCTCGTCCGCGAGGATGATCTCGGGGTCGTTCATCCAGGCGCGGGCGATGGCGGCGCGTTGTCTTTCGCCGCCGGAGAGCGACTCCGGGTAATGGCGCAGCCGGCGGCCTAGACCGAGTCGTTCGAGCAGCTCGTCGGCTTTCTTCTTGGACTCGCTCTTCGGTTTGCCGGCCAACTCGCCGATCAGCAGCAGTTGGTCCCGAACGGTTAAGTACGGGATCAAATTCGCGGATTGGAATATGAATCCGATCTTAGCCAGCCGCACATCGTTCAGTTCCGGCCCGGAAAGCTTGCTGATATCCTGGCCGCTGATCAGAACCCTTCCTTCGGTAGGCGACAGCAGGGCTCCCGCAATGGAGAGGAACGTGCTTTTTCCTGCTCCCGAAGGGCCGACGACCGCCACGAATTCCCCGGCCTTTACCTCCAGCGATACCTGGTCAAGCACATGGACCGAAGCATCGCCGTCACCATAAACTTTGCTGACTTTGTCGAGCAGTAGCTTCGTTTCCACGCCTGAGTTCGTGTGTATTCCCAATTTCATATCTCGTTCTTGAATCGTAGTAGTATTCATTATGCGGCCCTCCCGATTGCTTCGATTGCGTCCACTTTAGCTACCCGGTACAGTGAGAGCAGCGAGCCTGCTACGGCTACGGCCAGGAATAACAACGAACTGCCGCCGACCAGACTAAAGTTCAGTTCAAAAGGCATGCTGTCCGGCAGCACGGACGAAACGCCGTAAGTTAAGGCGATCCCAATCGCCAGGCTGACGACGGAAAGAGAGAGAACCTGGGCGAGCATACTTCGAGCCAGAAATCCCGTCTTGGCGCCGATTGCTTTGAGTACGCCGAATTGGTTCATTTTCTGGATTGTGATCACGTAAAAGAATACGGCGAGGACGAATGCAGCAATAATAAACAGGAACGCAATCATCATCAGCAGGGAACCTTGCTCTTCCTTGTAGCCCGGAATTCCCTTCAATGCTTCGGACTTGCCGATTACTTCCACACCGGATACCTGCTCCCCGATGAAATCGGCTGTGGAACCGGACGCCTTCAGGGTGATCGCGTTAAACGGAACAACCTGACCGGTGCCTTTAATTGCGCTGTTTGAGCCGCCGGCGACTGTCTGCCATGCCGCGAAATTCATGTGGATGACCGGGGCGTGGCTGAACGATTGGCCTTCCGTAAATCCAATGATCGTAAACTGCCGGCCTGAGGCCTGGTCCTCGATAACATCGCCCAGCTTCAGTCCTTCCGATTGGAATGACGAATCGGCGACGACTTCATCCGCCGTAGCATCGTCGATCATTTGCCCTTCCGTTACTTTTGGGGCAAGGAAGCCTTCAGCCTCGACGGCAAAAAAGGCGGCATCGATCTTTTTGGGCGAACCGACCTTTGTCACTGAAGACATCTGAACCCCCAACGGTGCGACATCCGTGTTTTCGCCTGTATCAGCGTTTCCGAGCAACGCATTGACTTCCGCCAGCTTATCGGCCGTTAGTGCGGAGCGGTTTAGGCGGTGATCGCTATTCTGATCCAGCACTAGATAATCTGTGTTCATATTTTGAATCGAAGAGGCGTTATCGGAGGACAGCCCTTTGGCCAGACCGGAAACGAATAGAACCAGCCAGGCGATCAGGACCATGATCAAACAAATCAACATATAACGCGTCTTGGCATGCTTTAATTCGCGTATAGCCAGAAACATCTTTAACTTCAGCTCCTATCCTGCAGCGTCACCGCATAACGTTGAATCGTATCGTATCGTACGGTTCGGTGCGCGGTGCGCTTATTATTTGTATGCGGGTGATTGCCGCACTTCAAATATAAACAGGATGTATGAACGCAATATGAACGGAAGCTGAGCCGGCAATGAAAGAGACGAGGATTACTGAGTCGGCAAAGTGATGCGGAACCTCGTACCTACTCCGAGTTCGCTCTCTACCTCGATTTCTCCGCCGTGCATTTCGACGATCTTTTCCACGATCGCAAGACCAAGACCGCTGCTGCCCTCTTTGCGGTTGCGCGATTTGTCCGCTCGGTAAAACCGTTGGAATATGTTCTGTAGATTCTCTTCCGAAATTCCGATGCCGGTATCGGCAATTTCCACCGTGATGGATTCTTTCCCTCGAGGAAGCAGCCGAATCGAAATCGTACCGCCGTTTTCCGTAAACTTGATGCTGTTGGTGATCAGGTTAATCCAGACCTGGTGCAGCAGCTTACTGTCGGCATGGATGACGAGCGAGGGAAGCTCCATTTTGATCGCGAGCTCTTTTTCACGCCAGCTCCATTCGGTCATGAACAGCACTTGCTTGATTTGAGCCCCCACATCAAAAGAGCTCTTCTCCAGAATCGCTTCCTCCTTCTCCAATGAGGCAAGGGTCAGCAGTTGCTTGCTCAATTGCGACATTCTCCGGCTCTCATCCTCAATGATCGAAAGGTAGCGGCGGCGCTGTTCCTCCGGCAGATCGGCGGTCAGCAGCGTATGTGAGAATCCTTGGATCGAGGCTAGCGGAGACTGAATTTCATGAGAGACGTTGGAGACGAATTCCTGACGCATCGCTTCGAGTTGCTCCAAACTTTTTGCCATATTAGAAAAATTAACGGCGAGCTTGCCGATTTCATCGTCCCGCTTTACGTCCAGTTTAATGTTGTATTTCCCCCGCGCCAGCATTTTGGTGGCTTCCGTCAGTTTGACGATAGGCTTAACGATATATCGGGTGCTGAACGTAACCAGGATAATGCTAAGCACAATAGACACGAGAAGGATCATCGCAAAAAAGGTCCGCATTTCCCCGAACTGCACCATAGCATTAGGGCGGAGGAATAAGGCATAGGCCGGTTCACCGGGGCGGTGGAGCGGCACGCCAATCGTATTGCTGAGGGCATTGTCGAAGAACCCCGTAATGAACAGACCCGTCGGGAATTCGTTGATCCCATGGTACACTTGCCCGTCGAGAACCGACCGGACCACTTCCGGATCGATCCCCGTTTTTCGGAAGTTTTGTCCGTAAAAGGTACCCTGGCCCTGCTCATCCGCCAAATAAAATTGATACCCGAGCTTTCCGATATGGTCCAGGTACGGAGCGAGAGACAGCTCTCTGTTGTCCTCGTAGAATTGTTTGATTTGCTCGGCCATATGGGTGACCTTGCTGTCATTATACGGTTTAAGGTTGTACTGGTAATAAATGTTCGAGGCGAAAAAGGCGAGGGTACTGCTGAGAATCATCACGAGCACGGTGGTTGCGACGATACGATGATAGAGATTTCTCACTTCGTGACCTCCAGTTTATAACCGACCCCACGCACCGTTGTGATCGTAAAGTCGTCGCTGCAGCCGGAGAATCGGCTCCGTAGGCGTTTAATGTGCACGTCAACCGTCCGGTCATCGCCGGCAAAGTCGAAGCCCCAGATATTTGCGATCAGTTCATCGCGCGTGAAGATCCGGTTCGGATAGCTTGCTAATTGGGACAGCAAATCGAATTCCTTCATCGGCAGCAGGAGCTGTTCCCCCTTGCACACGACCTCGTAGCTCTTCCGGTCGATCACCGTTTCGCCCAATCGAATCGTCTCGGCGTTGACCCTTTGATACCGCCTTAGCAGCGCTTTGATCCGAAAGAGCAGTTCCTTCGGTTCAAACGGCTTGGTGACGTAATCGTCGGTTCCGACGGCGAAGCCGCGCTCCTTGTCGGATAACTGGTCTTTGGCTGTCAGTAAGATAACCGGGACATCGTAGTCCCGCCGAATTTCCTCGCAAAGCTGGAAGCCGTCCTTTCCGGGCATCATGACATCGATCACGGCGAGGTGAACGGTACGGGAAGCCATAAACGCGGCGGCCTCCGTGCCGTCGGTGGCTTCGATTACGCCATAGCCTTCGATCTGTAAATAATACGTAAGCAATTCCCGAATATGGGGATCGTCGTCGGCAATCAATATTTGGATCATTTTTTTCGCATCTCCTTGACCTGAATGATGTCAATATAGCGCAATTGGGGAGGAGAAACAATGAAGCACAAATTTTGGTCACTAACTCCAAAAGTTTCTCCGTGCTATAATTTAGGTTGACCGGCAGGCATATGGGGGGATGAGGATGCCATGATTCTCGGCAGGATCTATAGGAAATATTTGAAAAACAATCTCTTTATGAAAATTATTTTGTTCTTCTCGGTCATTACGATCATCACGATCATCACGTTTTCCTACTTGATGTTCCGGTCGATGTCCGATGCGGCTGTCCGAAGGCAACTGGACGTGCAAAAAGGCGCTATTGAAAGCGTTAGCAACTATATTGGGGGCAAGTATGAATCGGTCCAGCGAATGATGCGGGATATTTACAGGGATGGGGAACTGGCCGCTAATACTTCCTACTTCATGGAACACCCATATCAAGACTATATTAAATACCGGTTAGACCGGTTCTATAATGAAAGCGGATCCACTACCGATACGGTTCAGTATTTCAAGAATCAGATCGAAGATGATCGCGATATTGTCAGTCTGATGCTGTACAGCGCGGATCTGCAGCAATTATATGCCTACAACAGCATTAACCAGTTCAAAATCATTCCGACGAACGCCTCCAGATCATTTGTGCCGGATGCCATGTATTTGAAGGAGGACGCCAATGTGTCTCTTTCGAACATCTGGATTCGCAAGGCGGTCGACTTGCCGGATGTTCCGATGTACTCGGTGCGCGTGCCGATGAACAATAAACAGTCGCTCCGTAATATGGGACAGCTGCTCGTATATTTCGATACGGAGAAAGTGCAGACGAGCCTATCCAGATTCGAGGATGAACTGAAGGGTAGCATTCTGGTATTGTCCGGCGAAGGGGACGTAATATTCGACACTTCCGGCCTGTATTACGGTAAGAAATTCCCTTACCTGGAGCAGATCAACTCGACTTATGACGATGATGTGCTCGGAGAGGAAACTGTCATCACAAAACTGACGCAGAGCCAAGGCGGGTTTACGGTGCTCAGTGCGGTGCCGAAGCGGGAGTTGGCCAAGACGTACCGCGGGCTGCGCAATACGATTGTTACGATCAGCTCCATCTGCATCTTGTTCGCCATCGTAATTCCATCGCTGTTTATCAGCAATTTTGCTCGGCGGACGTACGGAATAGTCCGGTTTACTCGCCGGGTGCGAAACGGCGATATGACGGCTCGAATCGCTGATGAACGGGATGATGAACTCGGGCTGATTTCCAAAAGCTTTAACAGCATGCTGGATGAGTTGAATCTGTATATCGATCGGGTGTATAAAGCGGAAATCAAGCAGAAGCATACCGAGCTTTCTGCGCTTGAGGCCAGGGTGAATCCCCACTTTTTGTACAATACCCTGGAGGTCATTCGCATGCGTGCGATTTCTCAGGGTGCTGGGGATGTGGCGGAGATGATCTATAGCTTGTCGGTGTTGTTCAAGGGCTATGTCCGGCAAAAAGCGAGATACACGCTAAAGGATGAGCTTGAGGCCTGCCGCATGTATTTGGAATTGTTCCGGATTCGTTACAAGGACAGGTTTGCCTATGACATCCGCTGCGATAAAGATTTGGAGAATAAGATTGTACAGAAAATGATTCTGCAGCCGGTGATCGAGAACTATATTCTTTACGGTGTGATGCCGAACCGAAATGATAATAGAATTATCATCGATATTGACCGAACGGCAGAAGAAGGAGGCCTTCGCGCGGTAGTAAGCGATAACGGACGGGGCATTGCCCCGGACCGGCTCGCGCAAGTCAGGCAGGGATTGCTGGATCCGAAGATGAACTCGGAATCGTTCGGATTGGGAAGTATCCATGAGCGATTGACGCTATTATATGGCAATTCATACGGGGTAGCTGTACAGAGTGAAGAGGGAAATGGAACGACCGTTACGGTATGTTTCCCTGACGTAGGGGAGGGGGAGCCTGAACATGTATAAGGTGTTTATTGTGGATGACGAGCCGTTTATTATCGATGGCCTGTATGATATCGTCGATTGGGCCCGAATGGGGATGGAGATCGTTGGTCAGGCCGAAAACGGGCAAGCCGCACTGGAGGCTTTAAGTCATATACCTGCAGATATATTGATCACCGATATTTCCATGCCGGTCATGAATGGATTGGATCTGATCCGCGGGGTGCGGTCATTCAAGCCCGATTTGAAGGTAATTGTGCTGAGCGGCTATGACGAGTTTGCCTATTTGAAGGAAGGTATGGCGCTCGGAATAGAAAATTACTTGCTGAAGCCGATCAATTTGGAGGAATTCCAGGCAACGCTGGAGACGATATGTAAAAAGTTGGATACGACGCGGGCAAGCGCGGCATCGGAGCTGAGCGAGCAGAGCGTGCGGATATTGCGGGACAATGTTCTAAGTCGATGGTTATGCTGCCAGATCGGATCGTCCGAGTTTCAGGAACGGGCCGACCTGCTTGATATTCGCCTTGAGAGACAATATGCGATGCTCACCCTGCTTCGTACGGAGCACTCCGGCAATGAAGCATTCGAAACGGCAGAAAAATTTCTGGAGGCTTCCCCCTATGTGATCCTGTTTCGGAATATGGAAGGGGATATGGTGTTACTTCACAATTTTGACGATCCGGTTTCGGGGAGGGAAGAGGCAGACCGGCTTGAACAGGGCCTCAAGGTTGCCTTGAATTCCTTTGGCCCGATAAGGGCGGCGCAGGGGAGCGTGGAGAGGCTGGCGGACCAAGCGCACCTCAGCTATGCGAACGCCAAGAAAGCCCAGGAATATTTCATGATCTTCAAGGATCGGGAAACGTTAAAATATGAGAAGTTAAAAAGCCGGGTTCCATCGGGCAAAATTCCGTCCATCAACTGGAATGATTGCCTCAAGCTGTTCCTGGCCAGAGATAAGGCTGCACTTCTATCCAAAATTGATCAGGACTTTAGCCAATTGGGCCAGGTTGAAGGCGTAACCCCCGGTTTTTTGCAGGATATCTCTCTGGAATGGATGCTCCGGTTCAAAATGCAACTTCAAGAAATACGAAATGCCGAAGAACCCGGCCTCTTTTGGGACGGCTATAGCCGGATCCAGGCCGTCGGGTCGCTTGAAGAGCTGATCGGCATTGTGAAGGAGGCGGCCTCGGAGGCTGTCGATGCGCTAAACCGGGATGTTAAAAGCCCGGTCATTCAGCAAGTGTTGAATCATCTTCATGAATCGTACAATCAGGATCTTTCCCTGAAAACGTTAGGCTCGACGTATAATATCCACCCGGTTTACCTGGGACAATTATTTCATAAGGAAGTGGGGGAGTCATTTACGGAATATATCAACAGATACCGGATCGAGAAAGCAAAAGAACAACTCAAGACGACACAGCATAAGGTCCAGGAAATCGCCCGGAACGTAGGGTATTGGGAGACCGGGTATTTCTATAAGCAGTTCAAGAAATATGTGGGGATATCCCCGACGGAATTTAAAGAGGTTGTTCAAAAGGTCATCTTATGAACACGAACTTACTGGACTGGTCTAGCGGGTGTCTTACGCTGGCCGGTTCTTTCTTTATTTTGAACAGTGAATTATTTAATTTCTCTTCTTTTTGAAAGTGTTTACATGCAATAAAGTAAAGAGAGCAAGAGGGCTTCAAAACAAAAGGGAGGTACACAATCATGGGCAAAAAGAGAAAAACATTCTCCTTGCTGCTTACCTCGTTGATGGCGCTTACACTCGTCGTCAGCGGTTGTGGCGGTAACAAGGCGAATAATAACGCGGCTCCGGCGGACGGCGGAAACGCCGCCAAGACAGAGAAGCCGGTTGAACTGATCTGGTACACGATCGGACCGCCGCAGAAAGACCTTGATAAAGTTGTGGATGAAATCAACAAGTATACGAAAGAAAAGATCAATGCCACGATTGATATGAAAATGCTCGACTTCGGTGACTACACGCAAAAGATGCAGGTTATGGCCGCTTCCGGTGAGCCGATGGACATTCTGTTCACTTGCTCTTGGGCTTTTGATTATGTGCAGAACGCTCGGAAGGGCGCATTCATGGAACTCGACGACCTGTTGGATAAATACGGCCAAGGCATTAAAGACACCATTGATCCGGCTTTCCTGGAAGGTTCCAAAGTAGACGGCCATAACTATGCAATTCCGGCCAATAAAGAACTTCCGGCTCAGGAAGTATGGCGCTTCAACAAAGAGCTGCTTGATAAATACAACTTGGATGCCTCTAGCGCAACAACATTCGAAAGTCTCGAGCCATTGCTGAAAACGATCAAAGAGAACGAGCCGGATATTACGCCGTACGCTATGCTTAAAGACTTCGTACCAGCGATGCCTTTCGATTATCTGATCGAAAAAATGCCGATGGTCGTACCTATGGATACGACAGACTATAAAGTCATAAATATTCTGGAAACCCCGGAACTGAAGGAAATGCTGAAAACTGTGCGCAAGTACTATGAGGCAGGTTACATTTCTCCCGAAGTAGCGACGACAACATCGGCAGAAGACCTATACAAATCGGGCAAATGGTTTATGGACCGCGCTGCAACGCAGCCGTTCGCGGACAATCTGTGGTCGGCAAGCTATGGCTACCCGGTCGTTTCATCGCCGGCATCCAAGCCTTACATCTACAACTGGTCGGTTATGGGCTCCATGCAGGCGATCTCCGCAAACTCCAAGTATCCTGAGAAAGCGATGGAATTCTTGAACCTGCTGAATACGGATTCCTACTTGCGTAACCTGGTTGACTCGGGGATTGAAGGCGTCCATTACGAAAAAGTCAGCGACAATGTCATCAAGAACTTGCCGGATTCCAAAAATTACGATATGCCAACCTTCTCGCTGGGCAACATCATGATCAACTACCTGAATGAAGGCGACCCGGAAAACAAATGGGAAGAATTCAAGAAATTCAACGAGTCGGGTATTAATGCCCCACTGCTGGGCTTCAACTTCGATACTTCCAAAGTGTCGAATGAAATCGCTGCCGTTCAGAACGTGAAAGAAGAGTTCTGGTCTTCCCTGATGACCGGAACCGTCGATCCGGAAGAATATTTGCCAAAAGCCAATGAGAAATTCAAAGCCGCAGGGCTGGATAAGATCATGGAAGAGGCTCAACGGCAAATCGACGAATGGAGAGCGGCTAACAACAAGTAATATCGCCGATAGCATTGTCATTCGGACTACTGGATCGGGCGGGTGAAGAGCTCTCGCCCGATCCTTTTTAAATTTTAGGCCGGAGGGTTTATTACGATCAGGAGGGATGGATATGAAAATGGTCGGCGGTTTTTTTCGGAATGTGCTCAAGAATAAAGTATTGCTCCTCATGGTGCTTCCCGGGGCCTTATGGTTCCTCTTCTTCTCTTATTTGCCGATGTTCGGCACGGTGATCGCCTTCAAAGAATACCGGTTCAGCCGGGACGGCTTCTGGGCGAGCATTGTCAACAGCAAGTGGGTCGGCTGGGACAACTTCAAATTCCTGTTTAGCACGAACGACGCTTATGTAATTACGCGCAATACGCTGCTTTATAATATCGCATTTATTTTTATAGGATTGGTCTTGTCGGTGCTGCTGGCGGTGGTGCTCTCCGAGATTACCAATAAGCGGACGGCTAAAATTTATCAAACCGGCATGTTTATGCCGTATTTCTTGTCTTGGGTCATCGTCGGCTATTTCGCCTTCAGTTTCTTGAGTTCCGAGCGAGGCCTGTTGAACCAGATCTTTGAAATGTTCGGTGCCGAACCGGTTCAGTGGTACAGTCAGTCGAAATACTGGCCATTCATCTTAATTCTTGTATATCTGTGGAAAGCGGTCGGGTATAACAGCGTGGTTTATCTGGCTGCGATTATGGGTATCGACCGATCCCTATATGAAGCCGCCATGATCGACGGAGCGAGCAAATTCCAGCAAATCCGCCGGATTACGATTCCGCTGCTCACCCCGATTATCACGATTATGACCTTGCTGGCGATCGGTAAGATTTTCTACGCCGATTTCGGTCTGTTCTATCAGGTGCCGAGAGATTCGGGAACCTTGTATTCGGTCACGAACGTCATTGATACCTATGTATACCGTGGACTCAAAACGACCGGTGAAATCGGCATGAGCACGGCCGCGGGTCTGTATCAGTCGGTTGTAGGCTTCATTCTGGTCATCACCTCAAACTATATCGTACGCAAATTCGACAAGGATAACGCCTTGTTCTAGATCGCAGAAAGGAGTGAGTAACGTGTCTCTGAGAAAAAACACCACACGCGATTTTCATCAGTTATCGACTCCATGGAATACCATCTTTAACCTCATTGCCGGCATTTTTGCCTTTCTCTGCGTCTTTCCGTTCGTGTTCGTCGTCATCATTTCCTTCACGGATGAGAAGGCGCTGGCCACCGACGGTTACCGGCTGCTTCCTTCCAAGTGGAGTCTGGAGGCGTACCGGTATGTGTTTCAGACGGGGGATACGCTGCTTCGATCCTACGGCGTAACGATTCTCGTTACGGTGGTGGGAACGATCGTCAGCCTGCTGTTCATTGCTTTGTATGCTTACGCCATTTCGCGCAAGAACTTTAAATACCGTAATTTCTTCGCCTTTTTTGCCTTCTTCACCATGCTGTTTAACGGCGGTCTTGTTCCGACCTATATTGTCGTAACGCAATTTCTGCATTTGAAGGACACGGTCTGGGCGCTGATTCTGCCGATGGCGGTAAACGCGTTCTACATTATGATTCTGCGGACGTTTTATAGCACCAGTGTGCCTGATGCCATTATCGAGTCGGGAAAAATCGACGGGGCCGGCGAATTCCGCACCTTCCTCAGACTGGTACTGCCGCTGTCGCTGCCGGGCCTTGCCACAATCGCGTTGTTCAGCACACTGGGGTATTGGAACGACTGGTTTAACGCTCTCTTGTATATCGATGATCCAAACCTGGTACCGCTGCAATCCATGCTGATGCGGATCGAAACGAGCATGCAGTTTATTCTGCAGAATTCGCAGAACAGCTCGCTTAATCTCGAAGCGCTTCGATCGCTTCCGCAGGATACTTCACGGATGGCCATGGTGGTACTGGCCACGGGGCCGATTGTTTTTGCGTATCCGTTTTTCCAACGTTACTTCATTCAAGGTCTTACGATAGGTGCAGTCAAAGAATAAAGACTTCAAGGAGCGGAGTGTAAACCTATGATGTATAGAGACCAAACCAGGCCTGTGGGAGATCGGGTAGACCATCTGCTCGGGCTGATGACATTGGAAGAGAAGGTCGGCCAACTGGTTCAGCTATTCGGCTGGCAGACCTATGAGCATAGAAATGGAGCCGTCACGTTGACGGAAGAGTTTAAACGGCAAGTGAAGTCAGGGAGCGTCGGCTCTCTTTACGGCGCGCTTCGGGCGGATCCGTGGACGGGCGTTACGCTGGAGAGCGGACTTTCGCCCCGTGAGGGAGCAGAAGCGATCAACGCGATTCAGCGTTATGCGATCGAGCATTCGCGCCTTGGCATCCCGCTCCTGATCGGAGAGGAATGCTCTCACGGCCATATGGCGATCGGGGCCACCGTATTTCCGGTGCCGCTCTTGATCGGCAGCACGTGGAACGTGGATTTGTACCGGGAGATGTGTCGGGCCGTGGCCCGGGAAACCCGGAGCCAGGGCGGGGCGGCGACCTATTCTCCCGTACTCGATGTCGTGCGTGATCCTCGTTGGGGCCGCACGGAAGAGTGCTTTGGCGAGGACGCCTTCCTGATCGGCGAAATGGCGGTCGCCTCGATTGAGGGACTGCAGGGGAAGGACTTGTCTGCAGAGGATAGCGTTCTGGCTACCTTGAAGCATTTTTCCGGGTACGGCAGCTCGGAAGGCGGTAGAAACGCCGGACCAGCGCATATGGGTTGGAGAGAGTTGCTGGAAACGGACTTGCTACCATTTAAAAAGGCCGTGCAGGCGGGGGGGGGGT
>DJTQ01000134.1:0-27526 GCA_002439285.1 Paenibacillaceae bacterium UBA6304 | reverse complement strand
ATGCCGGCCTATAACGAGATCGACGGCATCCCTTGCACGACGAATCGTCAACTGCTCGGCGACGTACTGCGCGGACAGTGGGGCTTCGACGGCATGGTCATTACCGATTGCGGAGCGATCGACATGCTCGCTTCGGGTCATGACACGGCGGAAGATGGGCTGGACGCTGCGGTTCAAGCTTTGGAAGCCGGAGTGGACATGGAGATGTCCGGCGAAATGTTCGGCAAGTATTTAGTAGAAGCTGTATCTAGCGGAAGACTGGAGGTTTCCGTACTCGACCAGGCTGTACGCCGGGTATTGAGTTTGAAGTTTCGGCTGGGGCTGTTTGAAGCCCCCTACGCCAATCCTGAACGGGCTGAGGAAGTCATCGGCTCCCGAGAGCATGTATCGTTAGCCCGGCAAGTAGCCGTAGAAGGAATCGTCCTGCTCAAGAACGAGGGCGGACTGCTCCCTTTGACCGCAACTGCCGGTACGGGGAAGATTGCCGTGATCGGCCCGAATGCGGATGCTGCCTATAACCAGCTCGGCGACTACACCTCTCCGCAGCCGCGGCAGAAGGTGGCGACGGTACTGGACGGCATCCGGGCCAAGCTGGGGGCGGAACAGGCCGAGGATCGGCTGCTCTACGCGCCGGGTTGCCGGATTCGCGGCGATGCCCGTGAAGGATTCCCGAAGGCACTGGAATGCGCGGCCCAGGCGGATACCATCGTGATGGTGGTCGGCGGCTCCAGCGCCAGAGACTTCGGCGAGGGAACGATCGACCTGAAGACCGGCGCTTCGAAAGTAACGGGACATTCCTGGAGCGACATGGATTGCGGTGAAGGTATCGATCGGATGAGCCTGGGACTGTCGGGCGTTCAGTTGGAGCTGATTCAAGAGGTCCACAAGCTGGGCAAACCGCTGATCGTTGTGTATGTGAACGGCCGGCCGATTGCCGAGCCTTGGATCGATGAGTACGCGGATGTCATTGTGGAGGCTTGGTATCCGGGGCAGGAAGGCGGACACGCGGTGGCCGACGTGCTGTTCGGCGACGTCAATCCGTCGGGGCGCCTGAGCGTGTCCATTCCAAAGCATGTTGGGCAGCTTCCGGTTTACTATAACGGCAAGCGTTCCCGGGGAAAAAGATACCTCGAAGAAGACTTGCAGCCGCGCTATCCGTTCGGATTCGGCTTAAGCTACACGGAATTTGAATATTCGGGATTGACCGTTGGGCCGGCTGCTGAAATCACGGCGGACGGAACGGCGACCGTCACGGTACAAGTGACGAATACGGGAGATCGTGCAGGCGCGGAAGTCGTGCAGCTTTACGTCTCAGACCGGGTGAGCAAGGTGACTCGTCCTGCGAAGGAACTTAAAGGGTTCCGTAAAGTATATCTCGCACCGGGAGAGACGCAAACTGTCGAGTTTTCGATCGGCGCGGAGCAACTGGAATACATCGGACCGGATTTGTTCCCGGTCGTGGAGCCGGGCGAGTTCGATTTGTGTATCGGAAGGCATGTGAATGATACGCAAAGCGTTACATTAACCGTACGGGAGGGATAGGACATCATGGAACGAATCAAGCGATTTCTAAGAGAGCTATCCGAGCGGGCCTGGCTGGATTCGCTCGAACTAAGGGGCTGGGATATATCTTCGGCCGTTTACAAGCTGCCGGGCGAATACGAGGATGTTGCCCCTTATCCGCAGGGCGGGGACTTCGAGCGGTTCCCGAGCCGCCAAGGCACGACATATTTCTTCCGGACCATCTTGCAAATTCCCGCCGAATGGCGGACCGGGTATGTCGGTCTTGTGTTTGAGTCGGGCGGGGAAGGACTGCTGCGGATCAACGGTAAATCCAGCCAGGGGCTGGATCGGAATCATACGTTCGTGACGCTATCCTTACAGGACTTGAGCGCTCCACTCGATTTGGAAATCGAGCTGTTCGATCCGGTGCCCGAGCCGATAGATCCATTGAATCAGCAGGCGGTGATTCAGCCGCCGATTACGGCGATCCGCAGCCAGATTGTCCTGGTCAACCGGCCGGTGCAGAGTTTGCTGTATTCAGCGAAGATCGTCTGCGATTCGGCCGTACTGCTTGGCGAGCAGGACTTCCGTCGTACCCGGTTGATCGAGGCGCTTTATCATGCCATGGATGCCTGGGTGGCGATGGACGACGAGTCGATTCGTGAGGGCGGAGGAGTGGCTGCAATCGAGCATGAACTGGCCCGGCGGGTCCGCGAAATCGGCGGAAATGCGGAAGGGACGATGCATATGATCGGCCAGTCCCATATCGATATCGCCTGGCTATGGCCGGCACGGGAAACGGTGCGGAAGACGAGCCGGACATTCTCGACGGTCGACGCGCTGATGAGCGAGTATCCGGAATACCGGTATACACAAAGCCAGCCGCAGTTGTTTGCTTATTTAAAGGACAACGATCCGGAGTTGTATGAGCGGGTTAAAGCGCGCATCCGTGAAGGGCGCTGGGAACTGGTCGGCGGTATGTGGGTCGAACCCGATTTGAACCTGCCGAGCGGCGAGTCGCTGATGCGGCAGATGCTATACGGTCAGCGTTTCTATCAGGAGGAGTTTGGCCTTACCTCGCAAATCGAATGGCTGCCCGACACGTTCGGGTATTGCGCTTCCCTGCCGCAAATTTTGAAGCACGGCGGCATTTCCTACTTCATGACGACCAAGCTGGGATGGAACGATACGAACGTGTTCCCTTACGACTTGTTCTACTGGGTGGGTATTGATGGTACGCGGATGCTCTCCTATCTGAATCACGGCGTCAACGAGAATACGCTGCCTAAAGACATTCACGATCATTGGCAGTCTTACCGGGAGAAGGCGGTTCATCCGGATCAAATGCTTCTATACGGCCATGGCGACGGCGGGGGTGGCGTTACTCGCGAAATGCTGGAGTATATCAACCGCTCCGATTTGATGGTCGGTCAACCGGCCGGCGCGTATGGAACGGCGAGCGATTTCTTTGCCGGCGTGGATGCGGCAGAACCGGGGCTGCCGGAATGGCGCGGAGATCTGTATCTGGAGCTGCACCGCGGCACCTATACGACCCACGGCCGCAATAAGCGGAACAACCGCAAGGCGGAATTGCTGTACCGCGAGGCGGAGCTATGGAACACCTTGGCCGGAGCGGCTTCGCCGGGTACGGAACGTGCCGCCAGCCTTCAGTCGCTTCATGATGGATGGAAGCTGATTTTGCTGAACCAGTTCCATGACATTATTCCAGGCTCGGCGATTACGGAAGCGTATGAAACCTCGGAGAAGGAATATAAAGAGATTTTCAGTCTCGGCGATGAGAGTCTGAACGATGGCTTAGCAGCGCTTATTAAGGGGATCGGAATGTCGGGCGAAGGCCAGCCATATATTGTGTTCAACAGTCTCGGCTGGGCCAGAGATATCATCGTTTTGATCGACAATGGCGGCGGCATCCGGCCTGGAGCGGCCGCGTTTGATGGAGACGGAAACCGCCTGGCTGTCGACCGGGTCAGCGGGGACGGCGGCGGTGTAGGAGTAGCGGCGGTTCAGGTTCGCGTGCCGAATGTTCCCGCATTCGGCTACAAGATTGTTTGGCTGCAGGGTGGCCATTTGCAGGCCGAGGAACACGGGGGGCTACCAGCAAGCTGGGATGGCGAAACGTGGGAGACGGAATATTACCGGATCGCCTTTAACGAGCGCGGAGAAATCGTCAGCTTGCTGGATAAACAGGCGGACCGGGAGGTAGTGCGGCCGGGAGAGCGGGCCAACCGTTTCTTCTTCTTCCATGACCGTCCGACGCTTTGGGACGCTTGGGATATCGATCCCCGGTACAATGAGCAACCTGCCGGCGAGGTGGAATTACTGGAACGGAAGCTGGTGCATCGGGGGGAAGTATCGGATGTGCTGCGGTTCCGCTGGAGATTGAACCAATCCGAAATTAGCCAGGATCTGATCCTCTATCATCATGACCACAGAATCGACTTTAAGACTAAGGTTGTTTGGAATGAAGCGCATAAGCTGCTGAAGGTCGGCTTCCCGGTCGATGTAGTGGCGGCGAAGGCTACCTATGAGATCCCTTTCGGCACCGTGGAGCGTCCGACACATCGCAATACGAGCTGGGAACAGGCCCAGTACGAGGTGTGCGGACATCGCTTTGCGGATGTGTCCGAGCGGGGATATGGCGTCAGCCTGCTGAACGACTGCAAGTACGGCTATGATGTGCTTGGCAGCACCCTGCGCTTGTCCCTGCTTCGGGCACCAAAATGGCCGGACGTCACCGCGGATTTGGGTGCTCACGAATTTACTTATTCACTCTATCCGCATGAAGGAAGCTGGCAGGAAGCCCATACGGTTCGCAAGGCAGCGGAGCTGAACCAGGCGACCGTCGTGATGCCTGCCGGTGCGAAGCCTGGTATGATGCTGGGCACCCAGCCAGGTCAGCAGTTGAAGAAGCTGTCGGGCACGCATTCGTTTATCGGTTTTACCGGGGAACATGTCATCCTCGACACGGTGAAGCCTGCAGAGGACGGTAACGGCGTCATTCTGCGGTTGTATGAATCGGCGGGCGGTCGGGAGAATGTGGAAGTGAAATGGAACGGGCCGATTCAGGAAGCCTTCCTATCCGATGCGTTGGAGAATGAATTACAGCCGTTGGACCATCAAGAAGGCCGAATTGCGTTGTCTTTTTCTCCTTATGAAATCAAGACGGTTCGGATTAACGGGTAAAGACGCCCGGATACAACTTATGCGAAGGAGCGAGTCATTTGGAACAATTCAGACTGCCGAAAATACCGATGCCGAAGCTTGCGCTTCCGGCTGCGATTCAAGAGGTGTTGAAGGAAGCGGAGGAGAAGCTGGCGCATCGGCCGAAGTTGCTGCAACTGTTCAAGAACTGTTTTCCGAACACGCTGGAAACAACGACAAAACTGATGGACGACGGAACGACGTTCGTTATTACCGGAGATATCCCGGCCTCCTGGCTGCGGGACTCGGTCGAGCAAGTGATCCATTACGTTCCGTTTGCCGGACAGGATGCTGATCTGCAGCGTATCATCGGGGGCTTGATCAAGCGGCATGTTCAATATATTCATATCGACCCCTACGCCAACGCATTCAATGAGTCCGCTAACGATTGGCACTGGAACACGGCCGATGAAACGGAGATGTCGCCATGGGTGTGGGAGCGGAAATTCGAGATCGACTCGCTCTGCTTCGTCGTTCGCTTGGCCTATGCTTACTGGAAGGAGACTGGGCTTACCGATATTTTCGATGCGGGCTTCAAATCGGCGATGCGGGTGATCTACAACGTGTTTAAAACGGAGCAACGTCATTTTGAGCAGTCGCCGTACCGCTTTACCCGCAACAACGGGATTCCGGAGGACTCGCTGCGTAACAGCGGCATGGGGATGCCGGTCAATTACACGGGAATGGTCTGGTCGGGCTTCCGTTCCAGCGATGATGCCTGCGACTTCCATTACAACATTCCGGGTAATATGTTCGCGGTCGTGGCGCTGCGGCAGATGCAGGAATTTGCGGAATGGGTATTCCGCGACACCGGCTTCCTGGCCGAACTCAAGGAGCTGGAATTCGAAATCGACTATGGCATCAAGCTGTACGGGATTTACCGGCACCCGCAATTCGGTCCGATTTACGCCTACGAAACCGACGGCTTCGGCAATTACTGCCTGATGGACGATGCCGGGACGCCGGGACTGATGTCCATCCCTTATCTGGGGTATGTGAGCGCAGACGATCACATCTACCAGAATACCCGCCGGTTCGCCTTGAGCAAGGAGAATCCTTTTTATTTCGAAGGTAAGGCCGCTAAAGGCATCGGCAGCCCGCATACGCCGAAGGACTACATCTGGCATATGGCGTTGTCCATGCAGGGGATTACCGCGCAAACCGCAGAGGAGAAGCTGGAAATGATCGCGATGCTGGAAGCAACGGATGCGGACACCGGATTCATGCATGAAGGATTCCATGCGGACGATCCGACCGTTTTTACCCGCAAATGGTTCGCTTGGTCGAACAGCTTGTTCTCGCAACTGGTGTACCGGGCGATGCAGGCCGGGATTCTATAGGACGGGATCCCGTAGGATGGGATCCCGTAGGATGGGATCCCGTAGGGCCCGGAGCGCCAAACCTGAACCTGTTCCCTGGGCGATTTTCGGATTAACTGTAAAACATACAGTTATTTTTCCAAAATCAAGCTGAAAGTTAAAAATAGCTGTAAAAGCTACAGTTAAATTCCCTCCAAATTCCCGTTTCCTCAGGAACAGCTGGAATTAGATGTACCTTTTACAGTTAAATCTCTTCAACTCGCAATGGGCGAGAAAATAGATGTACTTTTTACAGTTATTTATCCATTATTTATCCATTATTTACTCGCCGCATGGCCTATCCATATCAAGCAATCAAGCAAGCAATCAAACAATCAAACAATCAAGCAATCGAGCATACAACCATACGAGAAAAAGGAGACCAGGAACATGAGCAAAATTATGGGTGAAAGCCTGACAAATATGCCTTGGCAGGAGAAGCCTGCCGGTTATAACGGACCGGTGTGGCGCTATTCCGCCAACCCGATCATTGCGCGCGATGCCATCCCAAGCTCCAACAGCATATTCAATTCGGCCGTTATTCCGTTCGGAGACGGATTTGCTGGGGTATTCCGCTGCGATTCCAAATCAGTCAGCATGGATATTTTTGCCGGATTCAGCGAGGACGGAATCAATTGGAATATCAATCACGAACCGATTGTGTTTCAAGGGGACGAACATGTCATTCAGCGGGAATACCGCTACGATCCACGGGTATGCAAAATCGGGGACCGCTATTACATTTCCTGGTGCAATGGTTATCACGGCCCGACGATCGGCCTGGCATATACGACCGACTTCAAAACTTTCCACCAACTGGAGAACGCCTTCTTGCCTTACAACCGCAACGGGGTCCTGTTCCCGCGTAAGATCGGTAATCATTATGCCATGCTCAGCCGCCCGAGCGATACGGGACACACGCCATTCGGCGATATTTTCTATAGCGAAAGCCCGGATCTTACGTTCTGGGGCAAACACCGCTATGTAATGGGTACGATCGACGGGGATGCTTCCGCATGGCAATCGAAAAAAATCGGTCCGGGACCCATCCCGATCGAAACGGATCAAGGCTGGTTGCTGATTTATCATGGTGTGATCAACACGTGCAACGGTTTTGTTTACCGCATGGGCTGCGCGCTGCTTGATCTGGATCAGCCGTGGATAGTTAAAGCCCGTTCGCGCAACTATATCCTGGGCCCGGAAACATTGTACGAGTGCGTGGGCGATGTGCCTAACGTGACTTTCCCTTGTGCGGCGCTCACGGATGCGGATACCGGCCGGATCGCCATTTATTATGGCTGTGCCGATACCGTAACAGGGCTGGCTTTTACGACAGTCGACGAATTGCTTGAGCATATGGAGAAGTATCCGCTGTAAGCAGACGCAGTCATATAACTAGAATAGGCAACGAAAGGCGGGGAACACGGCATGGCCAAAAAAAGAACGGCACATCTCATTTCGCATACGCATTGGGACCGCGAATGGTATTTGCCCTATGAGAAGCATCATGTCCGGCTCGTTGCGCTCGTTGATGCGCTTTTGGACAAGTTGGACGAGGGTGGGGAATTCAAAAGCTTCTATCTCGACGGACAAACGATCATCCTTGACGATTACCTCCAGGTCCGTCCCGAGAATAAGGAGCGGCTGGAGAAACATATTCGGAATGGAACCATCCTAATCGGCCCGTGGTATATTTTGCAGGACGCATTTTTGACGAGCGGCGAAGCGAACATACGCAATATGCAGATCGGGCACCGGGATGCTAAGCGGTACGGGGAACCGGCCAAGATCGGCTACTTCCCCGATACATTCGGCCTGGTCGGGCAGACTCCGCAGCTAATGCGGCAATCGGGGATCGGGAACGCCTTTTTCGGCCGTGGCGTGAAACCGACCGGATTCAACAACACCGTGTCGGAAGGTGATTATGAATCTTCCTTCTCCGAGCTGATCTGGGAAGGGCCGGACGGCTCGAAGGTACTCGGTATCCTGTTTGCCAACTGGTATTCGAACGGCAATGAAGTGCCCGTAGACGAGACGGAAGCTAAGGCGTTCTGGGATCGCAAGCTGGCGGATGCCGAGAAATACGCGTCAACCGGGGAACTGTTGTTCATGAACGGATGCGACCACCAGCCGGTTCAACTGGACCTGCCGGAGGCGATCGAAACGGCGTCCCGGCTGTATCCGGATACGGAGTTTGTGCATTCCAACCTGCCGCAGTATTTGCAGTCGCTAGAGGCGGCGTTGGACCGGGATTTATCCTCCGTGAAGGGCGAGCTCCGCAGCCAGCGTACGGATGGATGGGGGACGCTCGTCAATACGGCTTCGGCACGGGTGTATTTGAAGCAGATGAACCAGAAAGGACAAGTCTTGCTGGAAAAGGTGGCTGAGCCTTTAGCCTCCATGGCTCATCTGCTTGGGCAGGATTACCCGCACCACCTGTTTACCTACGCCTGGAAAACGCTGATGCAAAACCACCCGCATGACAGTATCTGCGGCTGCAGCGTGGATGAGGTGCACCGCGAGATGGTAGCGAGGTTTGGTAAGAGTCGCCATGTTGCCGAGACGATTATCGACGACAGCAAGCAGGTGATTGCCGAAGCGGTCGACACATCGGGATTTGCAGCTTATGGCGAAGATCCCTTGCCTTTGATCGCGATGAATACGACGGGTTGGGTGCGTACCGGAGTGATCACTATGGAGCTGGATGCCGCCCGCTTATACTTGCGGGAAGGCTTTACGCTGGAAGAGACCGCCCGCCGGATGAAGGATACGGACTTGTCCGGCCGGGTTCTGGTGGACGAGGCCGGAAACACGGTGGATTGTTTCGTCGAGGATCTCGGACTCTTGTTCGGTTATGATTTGCCGGACGATAAGTTTCGACAACCGTACATGTGTCGCCGGGTAAGGATTACGTTTCAAGCGGAGAGCGTTCCTGCATTAGGGCTACGCGCCTATGCTTGGATACGCCGGGACAAAGCAACAGTTACAGTTGACGGACAGCCGCCGTCGGGCAATGTCTCACCGACTGTAGACTCCCTGGTGACGGAACATTATACGATGGAGAATGAATATCTTAAGGTGGAGATCGCCGAGGACGGTTCCTTTGCGCTGAGTGATAAAACCTCGGGTCGGACCTACCGGGACCTTGGCGTCTACGAAGATACGGGCGACATCGGCAACGAATACATGTACAGACAGCCGGAAGGCGAACAAGCGCTGACAACCAAAGGCATTGCCGCCCGCATTCGCGTGCTGGAAGATAAGCCTTACCGCGCTTCCGTGGAAATTCGCCATCTGTGGGAAATCCCTGCGTCCGCGGACGATACGCTGGATGCGGAGCAGAGGGAACTTGTATATTATCCGGAACGAAAAGCACAGCGCAGTAAACGACTCATCCCGCTGGAGATCACCACGGTATTATCGCTCGAAGCAAGCGGAAGAGGACTCCGGATCGAGACGAAGCTGAATAACCAAGCGAAGGATCATCGGCTGCGGATGTTGTTCCCGACGGATTTGGCCGCAACCACACATCGGGTCGATTCTATGTTCGAGATTGCCGTGCGGGACAATGAGCCGGCTCCCGAATGGAAAAATCCGAGCAACACGCAGCATCAACAGAGCTTTGTGGAAATTGGCGATGGCATGGCCGGCTTGGCAGTAGCCAACCTGGGGCTAAACGAGTACGAAGTGTTGCGGGACGGCCGGAATACCATTGCCGTTACGCTGCTACGCTCCGTCGGCGAGTTGGGCGATTGGGGGCTGTTCCGGACGCCGGAGGCACAGTGTCTGGGAGAGCATACCTTTACGATGGAACTCATCCCATATAGCAACGCCAAAGGGAGTGAGGCGTTCGATGCTTATGCTGAGGCTTATCGTTTCCAGATTCCTTGGACGGTTTGCCAGACCGGCGTTCACTCCGGACAAATCGCCCCACGGTATACGCCGCTTCGCTGGGAGAGCGCCGAGCTTGCCTTCTCTTCCCTGAAAATGAACGAGGAATCGGGAGATCTGCTAATTCGTTGGTTCAATATGGGCGGCAAGGATACTGAACTGACCTTTAGCCCGGAAATTCCATCCGAATCTTTGTATAAGACGACGATCCTGGAGGAACCGGCAGCTTCTTTGCCCGGCAATACCGCCGGCGGGCTATCCCTGCCCGTAGGTCCTTGTGAGATTGTGACGATCGGACTCCGCAAATAAAGCAGGTGTACTTCGCTTTGGAAGCCTGAAAAAATCAAAAAGGTACCGTAGCTTCACATTGTGAGGAGACGGTACCTTTTTTGCGTCAATCGAGCATGGTGGATGCAACTATTATGTCTAAACTAGCGTTAATATAGGACAGGATACATATTTTAACAAAGAGGTGACTATCCATTTATGAAAAAATTAATGCTAATTATACTTGGTATCATTATATTGATAGGTACGAACACAAATGAAGCCTCGGCCGGTTCCCTTCCCGAAAGTTCCAAAGTCCATTTGAAAGTCGGGCCTTATTTTGTTCTATACACCAAGCCCGTAGCCCCGCTAGTTGACCAAAATCATCGTCTGCTTGTTCCGCTTCGTTCCATTGAGGATCTGTTTGGAGGCAAGGTTAAATACGATTCTTCGATCAAGACAGCAAGTCTGAGTTGGCTGGGTCATGACTTCCAATTTTCAATTGGATCCAAGGATGCGAAAGTGGATAACCAAACAATTTCCATGGATACAACCCCTGTACTAAAGCAGGGGGCGATGATGCTTCCCCTTCGTATCTTCTTAGATCAAACAGATATGGAGTACCACTGGGATAAGGAGCTGCAAGTACTCGTTATAGATGATGACCGAGTTATTGTTGGGGAACCATTTAAAGACTTTGCGGGAAATGACTTATATAGCCAAAATGTAGATGGTGCATTCCGGATCGACAACTACACCCTATCTTCCGGTAAGAATCAAACCTTCAAACTAGCAATTACCGCCACTAATATTACTGACGATGATATTCCCGAAGGAAGATCAGATATTCACCCACTTGTTTCTTTCGGGGCCAGCTATGGGGGCTTTTCGACGGATTCGTACAGCCGGCCTTTTTACCCGGCTCTTCCAAGTGTCGGTAAGGGGGAAGAAGTGGTTGTAACTCAATCGTACCCGTTAGTTGACGTAGATTATATTATTACAGTGGCAAGATTGTTTTCTGAATAAGTGATGGTCTGCCTGGTTTAAAAAGGGGGTGTCCCAAAAGTCATCAGTAGATGGCCGATGGGACACCTTTTTATATGACAGCTTGTCGGTAACGAATCTATGTATCCTTATTTGGGTGATTTAGGCTCTAGCTATAAACTAACGAATTTGAGCAACGCTATTTCATGAAATTGAGCGTGTAGAGTGTGAATTCGCTCCTAATAGCGTGTTTGAGATTCGTTACAATTTCATAGTACCGTATTCAGCCCAAATAAGGTTTGTCAGATTCGTTAGTGAGTGGGGAACCATCTTCGCAGAACATCTATCACAAATAAAGAGCCATCGAACAAGTAATTTTATCTGTTTTGGGACATTCCCTTTAAGTTATCGGTTTGGCTACGCTTCATTCCACATCCGGTTGACGTTATCGAAAGCGATTTTCGTACCGGACAGACAGTCTTCCATGCCTTCGTACTCGATGGATAGGAACCCGTCGTAACCCGAGTTCTTGATCCCACGGATGATTTCCGGCAGGTCGAGATCGCCATGCCCGGCGATCGCACCCCGCAAGTGGTTGCCGCCGGCGCTTTGGAACCATCCGGCTCCCGGATTGCGATAAGATGGGCGGACGTAGAAGTCCTTAATATGGATCATCGAAGCAAACGGAAGATTGCTTTTTACGGCCGTCACCGGATTCTCGTCCACGCAGACGAAGTTGCCTACATCGAGCGTCGTTTTGTAGTTAGGCCGATCCACCGCATGGATCAGCGCCTGAACGCGATCGCTGGCCTGTACGTAATAGCCGTGGTTCTCCACGCTCGTTACGATGCCGTATTGCGCAGCATGGTCGGCGATTCGGCGGCAAGCCGCAGCGATCCGGTCCAGATCTTCATTGAATCGGAGTATCGAGGTGTCCTCGCGGGAAGCGACGTCATGCCGCATCAGCTTCGCACCCAGCCGATGGGTGCGATCCACCTCGCGGATGACGCGAGCGATCTCCGCTTCATATTCCTCTTCCGTATCGGTGATGAAGTTGGCGCCGACGGCGACATTGGAGATTTCCATGCCGACCGCCTTCGCCTTGGCTTTGATCTTCTCTTCCAATTCGGGATGTGTATCAAAGTCGAACCCCAGCCCCGGCACGATTTCTATGTGACTGGCCCCGATGCCGGCCATCCATTCGATCGCTTCTTCAATGGTCATACGACCGTCTTGCATGGCTTGATATAAACTATATGAACTAATGCCTAATTTCATAGTGAATCCTCTCCCTCTTTTAAGCTATCAAGCTCGATATGATTGAATGAAAGATACCGCTTTGGCAATGTCCGCCGCGGGATTTGCGCCTACCTCGCGTTCGATCGTCAGGTAACCGGTGTATCCGATTTCCTGCAGCGCGGCGAAATAAGCTGGAAAATCGACGCTGCCCATGCCGAGCGGAACTTCTTCGAAGGCGGCGCCGGAGGCGGCCATTTCGGCGATTTTGGCATGGTCCATCGCGCTGTGGCCGAGATACCCATACACGTCTTTTGGATCGACGTATCGAAGCCGTTTGCCATCCTTCACATGCGTATGGACAATGTAATCACGCAGTGTCTTGGCCCCTTGGACCGGGTCGTCGCCCGTGACCATGACCATATTGGCCGGGTCGAAATTGACGGAGACTCCGTTCGTGCTGAGCGTATCCAGGAAGCTCTTCAAATGGGCCGCCGGTTCAGGGCCGGTCTCGATCGCAAAATAGGCGTTCATGCTCTTGGCATAGACGCCAAGCTCTTCGCAGGCTTGCTGCATGGCCTCATAGATGCGGCTGTTCGGGTCCTCCGGCACGATGCCGATATGCGTCGTGACGATATTCGTGCCGAGCTCGACGGCCAGATCGAGTATCCGCTTAGATTTATCGATCTTGTCCGGATTAGCTTCCGCGTCTTGAAACCCGTGTCCCGCGAGGTCCCCGCAGAGTGCGGACACTTCGAGTCCGAGGTCCTCGATGTAAGCCCGGAATTCCCGCCGATTCGCCCCTTTGAGCACCGCCGGGTCCATTTCGCCGGAAACGGCGTAAATTTGAACGCCGTCGGCGCCGACCTCCTTGGCCTTTTTCAAACCATCCCGCACGCCCAGCCCGAAGCTGTCGACAATGACGCCGATCTTATTGTTCAGTTTCAATGCGCATTCGCCTCCTTTTCGGAATAAAGAATTTAAAAATGAATTTCTCTGCCTTCCGCGGCGGATTGATAAACCGCGTTCAAAATTTTAATCATTTCTACGCCGTCCTCGACGGGGCTGTTGGTTGTGATGTTTCCCAGGCAGCTGTCGATGAAATGGGCGATCTCATTGTTGAAGCTGCCCTGGAAGTCGAAGCCCGGCGTGCTGATTTGCGGATCGATATTAATGATCGTGTTGTGCCGTTCGGTCACGATAGACAGCACCGGCTCGATTTCGGCTCCGCCGCGTTCGCCGTAAATATTGACCTGGGCCGAGTTGTCCCGGGCATGGAGTGAAAAGCTGACGTCGACGAGGAGCGAAGCTCCGTTCTCGAACCGGATCATTGCATTCGCCATGTCCTCCACCGTGTTCAGCGAAGCATCGTAATCGGCCGCCTTGTAAAAGTCGTAATTTTCTATGTTAGAGCGGTTACCCAGTTTGTTGTACGTATTGCCGCTTACGGATTTGACCTTGGGCTTGCCCATCAGATACCAGCACAGGTCGATCACATGCACGCCGATATCGATCAGCGGTCCGCCTCCCGAGCGTTCGCGGTCTGCGAACCATCCGCCCGGATTACCGAGTCTGCGAATCAGGCTTGCCTTGGCGAAGTAAATTTCGCCGAGGTCTCCGGCGTCGATAAACTTCTTCAGCACGGCAATATTGGAGGCATGACGACGAACGTATCCGACTTGGAGAAGCTTGCCGGACCGGCGTACTGCATCCTCTACGCGCAGCGCTTCGTCAACGGTTTTGCAGAGCGGCTTTTCGCACAGGACATGCTTGCCGGCCTCTAACGCAGCGACACTGATTTCGGCATGGGAGTCGTTCCAGGTGCAAATGCTGACGGCATCGATTTCCGGGAGGGCCAGCAAGTCGCGGTAATCGGTATACACATGGGGAATGTTGTATTTGCGGGCTGTTTCTTCGGCCCGTTCTTTGTTGAGATCGCAGACGGCAGTCAGTTCAACCCGCGGATCAGCTTGGTAAGCCTGAAGGTGGCTTTCCGAGATCGATCCGTTGCCGATGAGTCCAATGTTCAATTTGTTCATTGTTACCGCTTCCACCCTTTCGTTATTCGCACGAATCTGCTACAATGTAACCGTTCGTTACGAGGGAATTTGTTTTATTTGTTCATTTGCAATTAATTTAACATGGATAATGAAAGGGGTGAATGTACAGGGTGACAAAATATCTGGATTATATGATCAGTCCTAACCCGATTCGCGTGCTTCACCCGGCAGTCGATCCCAAACGTCGGAGAATCAAGTCGATCTCCTTGGTCGGTGCGGGTCATTTGCCCGGGAGAACGATGCAACGGGAGAACGCCGATTTCAAAGAATGGGCTTTTGTAGTGATTACCGGGGGTGCAGGATATTATCAGGTCCAAGGCGGGGAAAGACAGAAGGTCGAGGCGGGGTCCTGGTTTTGCCTGTTTCCCGGCGTCGTATTTAATTACGGGCCTTATGAGGGCGGGTATTGGGATGAATATTATTTCACCGTAGAAGGCGACAGGGTAGACGAATGGTTGCAGGATTGGCTCCATGAGCCGCATCTTGTCAAAAGCGCATCCGTAGACGAGGCGTTGCTGCACAAAATGGAGATGATGTTTATGCTGATCGACAGCGGGGTTCCGAGCAATTTGGACCGGGCTGCGATGATACTGGAGTCGCTGTTGTACGAGCTTGTAGCGCAAGGAGACCAGGCCGAAGCGGGGAACCGGGGACGGTCTGCTTTGAAGATTATAGATGACATTTCCCGCTCCCTGTATCTGCCTCATGAGGCGGAGGATATCGCGTCCAGACATCATATTTCCGTATCCACGCTGCGAAGAATCGTGCTTGAATATACAGGTTATCCGCTCAACGAATTTATTCATCGGCTCAAAATTGCGGAAGCCAAAAATATACTTCTGAACACGGATATGAGTGTCAAGGAAATCGGGGAGGCGCTGGGATATAAGGATATGTTTTATTTTTCGAGAGTATTCAAGCGAATTACAGGCACCTCTCCCCGGGGTTACCGCAACAGGATCGGGCAGTGAACATACACCAACCAAAGATGGAGGCAGCAAGAATGAAAGTACATTTTAACGGGTTAACGGAAGATTTGGCGCTTGGAATTTCCGAATTGTCGGATATGCTGGGTTTGGAAATTCAGTCCCTCGACGATGAAGATATAGTGAAGGTTGAAGTTGTCCAATGCAGCGGTCCACTGGTCGTCTCTCGGACGGGTACACAGGGCCGGATTCAATATGAGAGCAAGATTCATTTTTACCGCGGTTTGGGTCTGTTTGCGGAACATGCGAAGCAGGAGGATAAGTTCAAGATAACAGAACAGCCGAGATTTGATTTTAACGGAACGATGTTGGACGCCTCCCGCAACGGAGTGATGCGCGTAGAGACGATCAAGCAGTTTATCCGCTATATGGCGGTCATGGGGCTTAACGGATTAATGATGTATACCGAGGATACTTATGAAATCGAAGGCTTGCCATATTTCGGGTATATGCGGGGGCGTTATACGATCGAAGAGCTTCGGGAATGCGACGATTACGCCGATCTGTTCGGGATTGAGATGATCGCCTGCATTCAGACGCTCGGCCATCTGTTCCATGCGTTGAAGTGGAATTATGCGGAGCCGATTCGGGATCACAGTGATATTTTGCTTCCGGGAGCACCAAAAACCTATGAATTTATCGATCAAATGATCAGTACGGCAGCCAAGACCTTCCGGTCGAGACGCATACATATCGGTATGGATGAGGCGTTCCAGGTCGGATTGGGCCGCTATTTGCGTGAGAATGGGTTCCGCGACCGGTTCGAGATTATGAACGAGCATGTCGGCAAAGTGCTTCAAATCTGCCAAAAATACAACCTTCACCCGATGATCTGGAGCGATATGTATTTCAACTTGTTAGCGAACGATTATCAGGGCCATTTATACAATATTCATGCCGACTTTTCGGAGGAAAATATGGACAAAATTCCGGAAGGTGTCCAGTTTGTCTTCTGGGATTATGGCCGTGGCGATGAGGAAGGGTATGAGAAGCTGTTCGATATGCATCTTCAGCTGGGGTCGCCTCCGATCTTCGCAGGTGGCATTCATATGTGGAATTCGATGGCGCCGAATTACGGCAAGACCTGGACGACAAGCCATCCGGCCCTGTGCGCCGCCAAGAATAAGGGGGTCAAGGAAGTGTTCGCAACGGCTTGGGGGGATAACGGAACGGAAACGAACCATTTCGTCATTTTAGCCGGATTACAGCTGTTTGCGGAGCACGGATACGGGGATGAAGTGGATGATGAGCATCTCGCCAAACGCCTGAAGGCCTGCACGGGACTGGATTTGTTTGATCTATTGGTTTCGCTAAAATATATGGATGAGGTCCCTGGGGTAGACGAAGGCAACCACTGGATGGCCAATCCAGCCAAATTCCTGTTGTGGCAGGACTTAATGTCGGGCATGTTCGACGGCCATATTACCCCCGAATCCGAAGCCGTGCTGCCGGCGCATTATGCAGAGCTTCAGAGAAAATGGCAGACCTGCAAGGAGGATTTGTCCAGCCCGTTCCATGAACTGTTCGACGTTTACGATAAATTGGCGGGCGTGTTGACTATGAAATCAACGCTTGGCGTACGGCTGAAACGCTGCTATGAGGAACGGAGCATCGGTGAGTTGCAACGGATCGTTGCGGAGGAGTTGCCGGAATTGCTGCTTCGTGTGGAGAAACTACGGCTTGCCCATCGGGCGCTGTGGATGTTGACCTATAAACCGTTTGGCTGGGAAGTGCTCGATATCCGATACGGCGGGCTCAAGGCACGAATCCAATCGGCGGGCGACCGGATCAGCGATTATGCGGAAGGCCGGATAGAGGTTCTTGAGGAACTTGCGGCCGAGAGGCTGATCTTTGATCAGATCGGCACTCCGACGGCGCCGCTAAACGTAACGGGCCTGTATCAGTCCATAGTGACTGCCGCTTCGCTGACTTAAAGGTATTGTCCTAATAGAAGATCGCCCTTCGGGCGGTCTTCTATTGATATGTTTTCAGCAAATCGGATAGCCGGTTCCTGATTTCGTCTACCAGCTCTTTCGGCTCCTTCACCGCCGCATCGCGGCCCAAGCCGATAAAAGTCTTCGCTAGAAACGGGATATCCTCCAGCGGGAAGGATCCGTTTAAATAGCCGGTTCCGTCTTCACGGATATGCAGATTCATGCGCCGGACTAACTCCGGATCGCACGATTCCACGCCGATTTTACTGAGCTCCACATGAGCGCTGGCGATGTTCCGTTTCGACCGGATCTCATCCTCCCAATTTCCAAGGTGTATGTGACGGAGATCCAGCGGACTTGCATCGGCATGTGGGACAGCGTTATGGATGCGGTCGCATCGGAACAGCCGGAAGTCTTTCCGTTCGAAGCAATAAGCAGGGCAATACCAGAGCCCGCCGCTGGCGTAGATGCCGATCGGCTGAATGATCCGGGGGGTCGGCTTAGGGCGCTGCGGGGATTCGTATTCGATGGCGACCACCTGCTGCCGGATCGCCGCATCCAGCAAGGTAGTCAGGTAAGGAAATTCCGTCTTTCTTTGCGGCGTGACGAAATCCACCCGATTTTTTAACTCGTCGATCCGGTCGCGAACCTCCCCGGACATGTAATTGTAGAATTTGCCCAGCGCCTGGGCAGCTTCCGTTTCAAAGGGGAGATATTTATAATGGCGTAACGCATGGCTCGCAAAAAAGATGGACACCGCCTCCTCCTCAGTAAAAGCAATGGGCGGCAGCACCCGTTCGTTCAACACCTGATAGCCTCCGTGAGGGCCGACTTCGGAATACAAGGGGACTCCCAGTTCGCTGAGTTCCTGCAAATCCCTTAAGATCGTTCTCGAAGATACGCCGAATTCGTCGGCCAGTTCCCGGACGGTAAATTTCCGTTTCCGGTTGACGGTCATCATCAATTCCAGCAATCGCTTGGATTTCGGCATGGTTCATGCCTCCTGCATATTTTTAGTAGTGATATAACTGGGACAAACTTTGTCACTATTATGATCCACAATAAGAACCAAGTCCAACGGAAGCCGAAACGGCCCGGTATGCGGCAAATCTGAGTTCTTGCCTATGGTATACTTGCGTAATCAGAAAGGGGAGAGAAGGTTCATGCTGGAGGAAACGACGGAACAACAACTTTTACAGCGGCTGGATACCGCGGACGGGAAGGAAGCGCTGTTCTTTCATACGCCGTTTTGCGGGACCTGTCGCCTTGCTGAGCGGATGCTGGACATAGTTGCGGTAACGGGCGGTATTGTTCAGGTGAGTAAGCTTAATATTAATTTTGCTCCGACTCTGCGCGATCGTTGGCAAATCTCCAGTGTCCCCTGCCTGGTCATTCTGGAACAGGGGAATCCCGTACGCAAAGAGTATGCCATAGGGTCCGTGGTGGACCTTCACCGATGGTTGGCAAGAGATGGAGAGTCAGTTCGCTGAACCCATTCCTATGTCTATCTATCCCTCACATTCCGATCTAGGCTAACACACAGTGTGATCATCTCGCATAGAGTGTAAGGTATATTCAACTATCGGACTTGAAGGGAGTTTATCGATATGGCGGAACGGGAGCTTCATTATTTTGCCCGCGGTAATACGGCGGCGGGGATGCACAGTCTGGTGAAATCCGTATTTCAAGGGGTGCGCACGCTTTATGTGCTTCAGGGGTACCCTGGAGGAACCGCAGAAATATTGGGCAGGCTGGCTTCGGAAGGGAAAATCCAGGGTTGGACGCTGCAACTGATTCACCAGCCGCTGGATAGCGATTTGCTGGAGGGCCTCATTATCGACGACCTGTCCGTCGGCTTGGTCGACGGGGCGGCATGGGGTGAGGACGTAGTTCTGGAGGAAACGGAAACGGTAGTCCGCTTCATTGATCTTCGTCCTGTGCTCGCCGCGGATAGGTTGGCTGCCGAAGCGGAAGCAATTCAAGAATTCGAGCGGGAAATCTCGGCGTTGTACGATAAAGCCTATGCTACCTTTCTGCAGACGCTGCGAATCCATGATGAATGGGAGAAGTTTTACATCGATAATCTGGATCGCGACAAAATGGATCAGTTAGCCGCGGACTGGAGCCACACTCACCTGACGCCGGACGGAAACGGGGCCGGTACGCCGGCACGGGTAATTCACCGTTTCCTCGGAGCGGCCACATGGCGCGGGGCAGTCGACTTCGTGCCCAATTTGACCGATCGTCTGGACACGCGCATTTTCGTTAAAGGTCGTCCGGGTTCCGGCAAATCAACGCTATTCCGGAAGATCGCAGCGGTAGCGGAAGAGCGGGGCATCGATACGGAAGTCTACCATTGTGGATTCGATCCCGGCAGTTTGGATATGCTGATTTTTCCGGACCTAAGTTTGGCAATATTTGATAGCACGGCCCCGCATGAGCATTTTCCGGTCCGGGAAGGGGACCATATCTTGGATGTGTATGAAATGGCGATCACACCCGGCACCGATGAGAAATACGCGGATTCTATTCGCCGCGTGAAGGAACGGTACACTGCATCCATGAAAGAATCGATTTCCCTGTTGGCCGAGGTGAAGGAGATCGTCCAGCGTTTGGAGGGAGTTTACCGGAACGCGGCAAACGAGCAAGCTTTGAATGAAATATCGGGCGGTCTGTTCGCTGAATTAAGCCGAGAGGTAGAAGTTCAAAACACGGTTTCGTCCTAGTTGAACCCTTGTTCTGCGTGGTAACGAAATAGCCTTATATGCCCGCTATAAACCTAGCGGGCTTTTTGATATGATTATAGATACGACTGGAAATACATACCTTCTACAAGGCGGTGTCATTTGTATATGAACATAAAAGAAGCAATGGACGTGGTTGCGCGGATTTCCCGAAATATCGGACAGGTCGTAGTCGGCAAAGAAGAGACGATCGAGTTCTTGTTGGCCTCGCTGCTCGGAAATGGACATGTTCTGCTGGAGGATGTTCCGGGTACCGGCAAAACCTTGCTTGCGAAAGCGCTCGCAAAGTCGCTGAACGGAGAATTCAAGCGGATTCAGTTTACTCCGGATTTGCTGCCCTCCGACCTCAGTGGAATCAACTTTTACAATCAGAAATCGGGCGATTTCGATTTTCGTCCCGGTCCGTTGTTTACTCATATTCTGCTGGCCGACGAGATCAATCGGGCTACACCCCGCACCCAATCCAGCTTACTGGAATGTATGGAAGAACGCCAGGTGACGATCGACGGCATCACACATAAACTGGCGGCTCCCTTTTTTGTAATGGCGACCCAGAATCCGATCGACAACCAGGGAACCTTCCCGCTGCCGGAAGCGCAGCTTGACCGGTTCTTAATGAAAATCTCGATGGGATATCCCACCTTTGAGGAGGGGATGGACATCCTTCTTCGTTTTCAGGAGCGGAATCCGTTGGATGAGCTCTCCCCGGCGGCTACTGCGGAGGAGGTAGCGGCAGCGCAGCGCTGCGCTGCCCAAGTACATGTGTCCCGGGATCTGTTGGGCTATATTCTGCGGATTACCGAAGCGACCCGCAAGCATCCGGAAGTGAGGCTGGGCGCCAGCCCCCGGGCCAGCGGGGCCTTGCTTCGCGCCTCCCAAGGGATGGCGCTCATTCGTGGCAGGGACTACGTGACGCCGGACGACATCAAGCATGTCGCCGTGCCCGTTCTTGCTCACCGGTTGTTGCTGCGCCACGGCTTGAAGATCGGAGAAGCGCAGGAGGCCGGCGTCATCCGCCAGGTGCTTGCCGAAGTGGAAGTGCCGGCCGAGGAAACGTTGGCCGCTAAGGGGAAGCAGGTGAATTGAACCTATGCTCCCTTGGTTCTTCGTCAGCGTCTTTCTTATTGTCGTTCTCATTGCCTGGGTTTATGAAAGATGGGCGCTAAAAGGCGTCCGTTATACCCGGTATTTTACGAAGCGGGCCGTATTCGAAGGCGAGTCGCTGGACATGGTCGAGGTTATTTCGAACGCCAAGCCGCTTCCGCTTCCTTGGCTAAGGCTGGAATCCAGTATGGCGGCAGGGATCGCCTTCGGCCGCCAGCATAACCTTAATGTATACGCCGGCGACATTTATCAGAACCATATCAGTTTGTTTTACCTCCGGCCTTTTCGCCAAATTACCCGGAGACATCAAGTATCCTGCCCGCGGCGGGGGCTGTACCGCATGGATTCGGCCACGCTGACGACGGGCGACCCGCTCGGCATTGCGGCAAAGGTGAAGAAATTCGACCTGAATCTTGAACTGCTGGTGTACCCGCGGATTGTCGCCCTGGATGATCTGCCACTTCCGAATCATAGCTGGCTCGGGGATTTGCCGGTGCGGAGATGGATTGTGGAGGATCCTTTCCTTACTTCGGGAATCCGCGAGTACCGGCCCGGTGATCCGCTAAAAAGCATTAACTGGAAAGCGACCGCCCGAACTGGCGCCATGCAGGTGCATCAGCGGGATTTTACGGCGGATCATCGGTTAGTGATTTGCCTCAATGTGGAGTCGAGCGAAACGATGTGGCGAAATATCACCGATCCGGAGCGGATTGAGCTCGGAATTCGGTATGCGGCCTCAGTGGCGGGATATGCGCTGGAGAACGGGATCGAAACGGGTCTCCTCTGTAATGGTCGCCTAATTGACGGCCCCAGGGAGCCAATTCGGATTGATCCATCGTCGGACGGAAGCCAATTGGAATGGATTCTGGATGCACTGGCGCACGTGGTGCTGGAGCGGAGTGTTTCCATGTCCAGGCTGCTTGAAGAAGCGGTGGAGGCGGAAACCCGGGATACGGATTTCCTGATCATTTCCTGCCACCGGGGAGAGAAACTGGTGACTCCAGCCCTGGAGCTGGAACAGCTCGGCAACGGAATCGAATGGATGGACGTTCCGGAAACGGCGGTCGGATAAGGTCCCGGGGATAGTCTTAGTCACAAGACAAGGAGGCTTCACGCGATGGCGGATATTCAATACTTGCGTGGCACGGAATGCGGAATGGACGCGCTGTTCGCCGCGTTCCAAACGGGATTTTCGGATTATACGATTCAATTCCATCTTACGAAGGAACAGTTTGCAGATCACTTTTTTGGGGAGGAAGGCAATGCTCTGGAGTATTCCTTTGTAGCGCTGCGTGAGGATGAACCGATAGGACTTGTCTTGGGCGGCATCAAGGAATACGAGGGCATTCGTACCATGCGGTGCGGTGCATTGGCCGTACGGCCCGGGGAGCGCAGAGCTGGAGTCGCCGTCCGGATGATGGAGCTACATCGGGATGAAGCAGTACGGCAGGGATGCCGCCAACTTTATCTGGAGGTGATCTCCGGAAACGACCGGGCCGTCGCCTTTTACGATAAACAGGGATACGCAAAAGGGTATGATTTATCCTATTTCAGCCTGAGGGACGGGAGTTACCTGGGATCCCGTGTCGATGAGGAGAACGTGGCTATTTCTGTTTCGCCGATCGATGTGGAGACGTTTGAGACCTGGGTTCAAAGCAGAAGATACTTTCATCTGAACTGGCAAAATGATTTGGATTATCTCCGCTTGTCGGGAGGCTATGTCTATTATGGAGCATTTCTGGATGGAGAATTGATCGGTGTCTTGGGCATGGTCCGAAGCGGGCGAATCTCCGTTTTGCTCGTGGATCTTCGCTTTCGGGACAGGGGGGCGGCCAAGCTGCTGATTAGCACGGCTGTCCGGGATCTGGGGTTAACGAAGCTATCCGTTTCTCTGGCCAATAATGCATTAATGGAGGGCTTTTTGCAGCATCTCGGCTTTAGCCGGGACTCTCTTTCGCAATATGAGTTGTATGCTCCTTTAGGAAAATAAGGAGGGTTTAATTTGAAGCCTACCACCCGTGGCGACTGGATTCGCTCATTGCAATTATGGGGCTCATGCCTGATTGAATATGTCTTTTTTCTACCGATATTCCTTGTTGCGCATGTCTATTTGGTGCCGGATTGGATTTCCTTCACGGGATTAATGATCATTCCCGCCTTATCCTTGGCCGGTGTCTTGCTGAGATATTATCTCCCGGTAGTTTGGAAAAGATTTGGATTCTCCCTGCTTCTCGGTACGGTTTATGCGGCTGTGGCGTCGGCAGGATCCAAGCTCGGTATTCTCCTCTGCCTTACGGCAGGGGCGGTAGCCGCCTTCCAGGGGACTTCTTCGGATGGGAGAAAAAACCGGCAAAAGCTGTATTGGTGCGGAATCGGAAGTTATCTGCTGGCCTGGATTTTGTTTCCCCGTTTTTCGCAATTGTCGGCGTTAATACCGTTAATTACCTGGCTCGGTGTGCTTTGCTTCGCTTGGACGTTGCTCGCAGCTAACCGAAAATATTTGCACTACAGCACATTCTCCGGAGAAGCAGCGGCAAATTCGCTGCCTCACGGAATGCGAAGGCACAATACGGTTTGGATCGGGAGTATAGTGGCGGTTGCTGTGCTGCTTGCGTTAGGTGCGGGAAATCGACTCGGATTGTTACTGCTTGGGCTGATCAGAACGATTGTAAGGTGGCTAACTGGGCATCAGAAGGAGATAGTCCCGGAGCAAGAAGAACAAGCGCCGGAGGCTCCACCCATGGAGATGCCGTTCTTAGAGGAGCCTCATGAGCCGGGCTGGCTGTCGCAGTTCCTGGATGTGGCATTTTACGTACTCGGAACCACTGCAATTCTTGCTTTCCTGGCGTTTGGACTATATTGGTTATACAAACATGGCGGAGGAATATGGCGCCGCTGGTTCGATCGTTTGTCAGGAATATTGCGCCGGAAGGGGCAATATGAACAGGAGACGGCCTTTGTGGACGAAGAGACCAAGTTGATGGCATGGGAAACGGCGGCCCAAAAATGGAAGAGATGGCGAGCCCCGTTTCTGTCCCGGTTCGGCAAACGCGAACGGTGGGAAGACCTATCGGACAACCGGGAGAGGATCCGTTACCTGTACCGGAGTATACTGAGAGCCGATCAAGCGGAAGGCTACATAGTAAAGCCGTATTTGACGCCGCAAGAGACGGAGACGGAACTGCGGAATTCGGCCGCGGCCCCCAAAGCGCGTGAGGCAAAATCCGCTTGGGAGAAACGGCGTTTTGCTGCCCAAGCGCTGCTTGGCATGTATTACCGCGCCCGGTATGGAAATCAGGAACTTCCGGACGAGGAGATCGCCCGCATGAAACGGGACATACAGTCATAACAAAAAACCTCAATCCAAACGGGAAATCCGTCCGGATTGAGGTTTTAGTTGTTAATGAGATAAATGAGTTCTTGTTTACTCCGCCAGCTTCATGATTTCGAGCTTTCTGAACCGGTTAGGTTCTTTGTCCAACAGCTTGAATTTTAAATCCTGATGTTCCAGCGTTTCTCCGACATTCATTTCGGGATGTCTTCCATACAGCCATCCTCCGATGGTGTCCACATCCTCCGTATCGAGGTCGGACATCAGCACATCGTTGATCTGGTTGACGGTCACTTTACCATCCACGACCACGTGGGTGTCGCTGAGCTGCACGAGCGGCTGCTCCTCTTCCTGGTCGAATTCGTCGCGGATTTCGCCGACGATCTCTTCCAGAATATCTTCTATAGTAACAAGACCGGCTGTTCCGCCGTATTCGTCGATCAGGATGGCAATGTGAGTGCCTTCGCGTTGCATTCGCTTCAGCAGTTCATCGACCGGAGTGACCTCCGATACTGCCATGACCGGTTGGAGCAACGAAGCAACCTCCAGATTGGAATTTTCCTCATAGGCAAGGAAGAATTGTTTGGTATTCACGATCCCGATGACGTTATCCTTGCTTTGCTCGATGACCGGAAAGCGCGTATACTGCTGTTCCTTGATGATGTCCAGGTTTTCCTGGCGCGTTTTATCCGTATATAAGCACACCATATCGGTGCGGGGGACCATAATTTCTTTGGCGAGCAAGTTATCAAAAGCAAAAATCCGGTTCACATATCCGTATTCGCTTTGATTGATTTTCCCGCTCTCGAAGCTTTCGTTGATGATGATCTGAAGTTCCTCTTCCGAGTGTGCTTCCTCATGCTCGGAGGCAGGCTTGATGCCGATCATCCGTACGAGCTGGTTAGCCGAGCCGTTCAACGTCCAAATAAATGGGCGCATCGCCTTGGTAAAATAAATGAGCGGTTTCGCCGTAAACATCGCGACGCTCTCCGCCTTACGGATAGCGATCGTCTTCGGCGCCAATTCACCGACTACGACGTGAAGATATGTGATGACTACAAATGCGATAATGAAAGAAAGCACACCGCTTAACGCTTCAGGTATATGGAGACTATGGAACACCGGATGCAATATTTTCTCAACCGTAGGTTCCCCTAGCCAACCGAGTCCAAGAGCCGTAATGGTGATCCCCAATTGGCACGCCGATAAGTATCCATCGAGATTCGAAGTTACCTGTTTAACGGCTAACGCCTTTTTGTTTCCCTCGGCGATCAATTGATCCACTCTGCTTGCCCGTACCCGGACGATCGCGAATTCCACCGCCACGAAAAATGCCGTCAGCGCAATCAGAATCACGACCACAACCAAATATAATACCAAAAGCCTGTCACTGTCCATTCTCTACATCTACTCCTTTTTGTTTATAAAATATGATTAAAACATAAGTCTATTATATAGCATATTGATTGTTAAAGCGAATTAGACGGAGGACTTTGGCACCGTTTTTCGGAGGTTAACGTTCGTGTTTAGTGTGATTTAAAATGAAATAACGAATATTTAATCAGGTATAACCGGGTATTTCCGAACTATTTTATAAATCGGTGTTGACTCATACGTAATACAGAGGTATTATTACTAGCGTGATACGACAATTGAAGTTTGTCTTACAAGACGATTCGTATATCCTCAAAAATACGGTTTGAGGGTCTCTACAAGGAACCACAAATTCCTGGCTACGAACGGGTGCTTACGCATACCTATTCAAAGCCAGGATTTTTTTGCGCCTATTTATCCATAGACCCAGGAGGAGACAGATGAGTAAATACGATGTGATTGTGGTTGGAGCCGGACCTGCGGGAATATTTGCCTGTTATGAATTGACCCGGCAAGCGCCGCACTGGAAAGTGCTGTTGATTGATAAAGGTCATGACATTTACCGGCGCCGTTGTCCGATTCTGGAGGAAAAGATTACGCTTTGTCCACCTGCCGCAGGTAAAAAAGAATTTGCCGGCTGCCTGCCGGCCTGCTCTATTACGGCGGGATTCGGCGGCGCGGGAGCTTACAGTGACGGCAAGTTTAATATAACGACCGAATTCGGCGGTTGGCTAACCGATTACCTGGCGCCTTCCAAGGTGCTTGAGCTGATCCGCTATGTGGATTCCATCAATCTCGAGCATGGAGCGACCGTGAGCATCACCGATCCGATGACCGACGCGATTCGCGGAATTGAACAGAGGGGATATGCCGCAGGACTGAAGTTGCTGCGCGCCCAGGTCCGTCATCTCGGCACGGAACAAAACCTCGAGATTTTGAAGTCGATTTATGAATACTTGAAGACGAGAATTGACATGGTATATAAGACGGAAGTAGAAGACCTGGTTACCGTTAAAGAAGATGGAGGGCACCGCGTCCAGGGCATCTTATTGAAAAACGGAGATACGTATGAGGCGGATCATGTGATGGTTGCTCCGGGGCGCGACGGTTCGGCCTGGCTGACCGACATATTGAAGAAACGCCGCTTGAAAATGACGAACAATCAAGTGGATGTAGGCGTCCGGGTGGAAACTTCAGACGTCGTCATGAGAGAGATTAATGAACATCTCTATGAAGGTAAATTCATTTATAATACTTCGGTCGGCACCCAGGTCCGTACTTTTTGCAGTAACCCATCGGGTCATGTCGTAGTGGAGAACCATAGCGGCGTCATGGCGGCCAACGGTCATTCTTATAAGGACCCCGCGCTAGGATCGTCCAATACGAATTTCGCGCTGCTGGTTTCACATAAATTTACTGATCCGTTCGACAAACCGAACGAATACGCAAGAGAGATTTGTCAGCGGGCGAATGATCTTTCGAACGGCGGCGTTATCATTCAGAAGTATGGCGATATTCTGCGCGGACGTCGC
>DJTQ01000170.1 GCA_002439285.1 Paenibacillaceae bacterium UBA6304 | reverse complement strand
CGTTTCGTATCCAGTTTTCAAGGATTAACGCCTTGAATTTATGGCTTGGAGAGATACCCAAGTGGCTATAAGGGGACCCTCTGCTAAGGGGTTAGACTGCGTAAGCGGTGCGAGGGTTCGAATCCCTCTCTCTCCGCCATTTGTACAAACTAATATTAATATGGCGGTGTAGCTCAGCTGGCTAGAGCGTACGGTTCATACCCGTGAGGTCGGGGGTTCGATCCCCTCCGCCGCTACCATATTTACCTGGAGGCTTAGCTCAGCTGGGAGAGCATCTGCCTTACAAGCAGAGGGTCGGGGGTTCGAACCCCTCAGCCTCCACCATTCAATTGTATATTTCACACCGTGCCGTTGTAGCTCAATTGGTAGAGCAACTGACTTGTAATCAGTAGGTTGGGGGTTCAAGTCCTCTCGACGGCACCATCTTTACCAAATGCGGAGCCGTGGTGTAGAGGCCTAACATGCCTGCCTGTCACGCAGGAGACCGCGGGTTCGAATCCCGTCGGCTCCGCCATTTTTACAAATTGCATGTTTCCACAGGAAAGTGGGAAAGTTACTAACTTAACCGCTTTATTTTTTTGACTAATTTCAATTTCATATGGCTCGGTAGCTCAGTCGGTAGAGCAGAGGACTGAAAATCCTCGTGTCGGCGGTTCGATTCCGTCCCGAGCCACTTTTAAGCCTGGAGGCTTAGCGAAGTGGCCAAACGCAGCAGACTGTAAATCTGTTCCTTCACTGGTTCGGTGGTTCGAATCCATCAGCCTCCACCAGTTTTTTTATGAGCCATTAGCTCAGTTGGTAGAGCACCTGACTTTTAATCAGGGTGTCGAAGGTTCGAGTCCTTCATGGCTCATCTCAAAAGTCGTCAACTTCGGTTGACGGCTTTTTGTGTTTTTTGGCGTAACCAGTAAAGACATTATTCTTTGCTCGATAAGAGCTCGTTAGAATAGAGTACTCATTTAAGAAGTAATAAGTACATCAAGATCGCCCCAATAGTAGCCTTTTTATAAGTGACAGTTGCCGGAATTACCGTTCCCAAGACGGGATATGCTAAAATGCTTATAGCGACTACTATAAATTTATTTAGAAACGGAAAGGCATCCGGTATGGAAATTAATTTATTGAAGCAACAGGTCGAAACCGCCACAGGTATTTCGCTTAAGGAATCGAAGATGGACACCCGCGAATGGGATCGTCTCTGGCCTAAAGCCGAAGCCGATTTGTCAGCGCCCTTACGGGTAAATGGCAAGTTTATGTGGCTTTGCAACAGGAATAGTGCGTCCTCTATCGTACAGGTGCTTGCAGCGGATGAAGATAGTCTGACGGAAACTGAGGCAAAGCTGATCGGGCTTTTGCTTGCCGGCACGAGAGAGAGCCTAAAGAGCCATTCTCCCAAAAGAGACGATGAGTCCCGCAGTACCGAGCTAGGAATATGGATTGAAGAATGCTTGGATCGTGGGGATCTTAATACCGAGGTACCTGATACTATGGCGCTAAAATCCCGATTGCAGACTCCAATGCTGCCTCTTCTGGTGAGTTGGGAGAATCGAGGCGGTCAGGGCGTATCTTTTTCCAAACTTTACAAATTGCTGCGAAGTTATTTCGGCGGTGATTTTCTGCTGATTCCTATAAAAGAGGATTGGTTGATTCTAGTAAGCGAGGCCTTGCTGACGGATCTGCGTGAAGAGAGTGAAGAAGGGGCCGATAACGAGAGGGACTTGTTAGGAGCTCTGTGCCAGGGATTGTATGAACTGATTTCAAATGAATGGGTCGGGGGAGGCTGTCATCTAGCTGTTCATGAGCTCATTTCGAGCGATCATACCATTGCCAAGGCTGCTTTGGCATTGCGAGAGACTTTGAGGATCGGGCATCTGTTCGATGTCACTGAACATATTCATTTACCTTGGGAACTACAATTGGAGCGTCTGATATCCAGTATTTCGCCCGAGGACCGCGAACGCTTCATCAATGAGGCCGGCGGACATCAAGGGATTTTTGCGGATGAAGAAATGCGGATGACGCTGGAGACCTTTTTTCAAATGGACTGCAATGTCAGTGAGACGGCAAAGCGGCTCTATATCCACCGGAATACCTTAATGTACCGAATCGAGAAGATCAAACAGGAAACGGGACTGGATGTGCGATCCTTCCGGGATGCGGTTTTGATTAACCTTGAACTCCTATTGTACAAAGTGACGAAAAGGATCTAGCATTTTTTGTGCAGTTTGCGTATAGCGGATTTTTGCCCAGATAGTTAATATAGAAGTATGAATTGTATCCGATTTCATTTTTAGATGATAACTCTAAAATTAACTTATTAGGAGGCCAAACCTATGGCAGGCGTACGCTTAGAACACATTTATAAAAAATATGCAGGCGCAGACAAAGCGACTGTAATCGACGTAAATCTTGATATTGCTGATAAAGAATTCCTCGTATTGGTAGGACCTTCCGGTTGCGGTAAGTCGACTACTCTGCGGATGATCGCAGGTCTGGAAGAAATCTCCGAAGGTAAATTGTACATCGGCGACCGCGTCGTGAACGACGTAGCTCCTAAAGACCGCGATATCGCGATGGTATTCCAATCTTACGCTTTGTATCCGCATATGAACGTTTACCAAAACATGGCGTTCGGTTTGAAACTGCGTAAAGTGAAGAAAGAAGAAATCGATCAACGCGTTCGTGAAGCAGCTAAAATTCTCGACATCGAGCATTTGCTTGATCGTAAACCAAAAGCCCTTTCCGGTGGTCAACGTCAACGGGTAGCCTTGGGCCGCGCGATTGTCCGTGATCCTCAAGTCTTCCTCATGGACGAACCGCTTTCCAACTTGGATGCTAAACTGCGCGGTCAAATGCGCGCGGAGATCACAAAGCTGGTTAAACGCCTTGAAACTACTTGCATTTACGTAACACATGACCAAACAGAAGCCATGACCATGGGTGACCGGATCGTAGTTATGCAAGACGGTATCATTCAACAAGCTGCTTCTCCTGAAGAGCTGTACAACCAACCGCAAAATATCTTCGTTGCCGGATTTATCGGTTCCCCAACGATGAACTTTATCAACGGTAAACTGGTTGAACAAAACGGAGCGGTTTACTTCCAATCCGACTTCATGAAGGTAGAAGTACCTCAAGGTAAAGCTGTAACTCTGAAAGAAAAAGGATACGTAAACGGTAAAGAAATGATCATGGGCGTACGGCCAGAAGATATCCATGAAGAGCCAATCTTCCTGGAAGGGTCCCCTAACACTATCTTTACTGCAAACGTAGACGTAACTGAAAACCTGGGTCATGAAATGTTGCTGTACTTGGCAGGCGGATCTTCCCTGATCGCTCGTGTAGACGGCCGTTCCAATACCCGCGAAGGTGACAATGTAAAATTGGCGATCGATATGAACAAAATTCATATCTTCGACAAAGAGTCCGAACTGAACGTATTCTTCTCTTAATCGATAAGAATCGACATAAGAACCGCCCCTCGGGGCGGTTTTTCTTATCTTTCGGGAGCTGTGATTGATTTACAGAGGAATTTCCTTTACGATGAATACATTGACAGAAGTGAAGAATGAAGCGGGGTTTTTACATATTATCGCAGGCCGGAATCCGCTAGCGGATAGGGTTACCTAGCCAACATAGCGGACGGCCGTTTCGGAAAGGAAGAACACCATGGCTAAAAAGGTAAAAGTATCGGAATTGGTCAACCAATTCGGGCTGGAGGTTGTTTCTGGAGAACAGGGGCT
>DJTQ01000161.1 GCA_002439285.1 Paenibacillaceae bacterium UBA6304 | reverse complement strand
AAATGATATTAAAGAAGAACGGGTTCATATACTCGCTTTCCCGAGACATGTCGATGAGCATCCCGATATTATGACTACTTCGCTTGGCCAGGCGGGTCGCAATGCTGCTGGGCGTGTAGTTCATCTGCTTCATGATCTCCCGGACTTTCGCCTTGGTCTCTTTGGAGATCTTGGGAGAATCGTTGAGTACTTTGGATACGGTGGATTTTGCGACATTGGCCGCTTTAGCAATATCTTGGATCGTAACTTTCATGAGCATTCCTCCCGGCAATAGATTAGGGAAACCGGTTTCTCAAAATGCAAAACTAAATCCATTCAACCATAATATACCATACCCTATCCGGTTCGACTACGACCATTCTCAAGAAGGAAATCGCACAAGCGGATTCTACCCGATGAACTGCGTAAAACGAATACAATTCCTGTGCTGGATAAAATTAGTGAAACCCTTGTTACAGCAAGGATTTTTTTGATTGACAGAGTTATGGGATTCCCCCATAATACAATTCATATTAATTACATAAGTTTTATTGGAATAGGGGGAGCGAGTATGTTGAAGGTAAAAGGATCGTTAAAGAAGTCGGTTTGGTTGGTAGCACTGTCCGTTCTTATTTTGGTCTTGGTAGCGGGATGTTCCGGATCCAACAATAAACCAGCTGAAAATAAAGGCGCTCACAATCAAAGCAGTAATCAGGGCGCAAAAACGGACGAGACTGCCGCTACGGCGGGAGGGACCTTCGTTTATGGCCGTCCTGCCTCGGTAACGTCGCTCGATCTGCATAATCAGATTACGGCAAACAACGCTTTTGCTATCGATAAAGTATTTGAATCTCTGGTTTCCTTCAATAGCGAAGGAGAGATTGTGGATTGGCTGGCCGAGTCCCACAACATCAGTGAGGATGGTTTAAAGTATACCTTCGTGCTGCGCGAAGGCTTGAAGTTCTCAACGGGAAATGAGGTTACGGCAGAAGATGCGGTATTCTCGTTGGAGCGGCATTTGAAGGTGGGGGGACCGTTAGCGATTGCGGCAAAAGTGAGTTCCGTCAAAGCTACCGATAACCGCACGCTTGAAATTGTTCTTCAGGAACCGTATACGCCGTTCCTTTCCGAGCTGTCCAACTTCTCCAACGGAATTATTCCGAAAGATTTCGGCGGAGTTTCCGAAGAAGAATTTTTCAAAAGCCCGGTGGGTACAGGACCGTTCGTGGTTGAAAAATGGGATCCGGCAGGCGATCTGACTTTTGCTAAAAATCCAAATTACTGGCAGGAAGGAAAGCCGTTCATTGATAAGCTTGTTTACAAGCTGATCGAAGATGACAGCCAGGCCATTAATCAGCTCAAGGCGGGCGAAGTGGACGGGATCGAATCTCTGGCGCTGCAAAATGCGAACGAGATCAAGCAAGGCCCCGCAACGGCCGTTGTTACTAATGGTAGCTGGGTGACGGAGCAACTGTTCTTCAATACCTTGGATAAGTATTTTTCCGACGTACACGTTCGTCGCGCTTTGGCTCTGGCCATTGATCGCGAAGGTTTGACTAATGCGCTTACCTTCGGTTATGCACAAACTGCGAATTCATTACTGCCGACGGCGATCCCTTATAACTCCAACGATACGGTCAAAGCGCTTGATTTCGATATTAACGCCGCCAAGGAGGAACTTGCGAAGTCTGCATTCCCGGGTGGATTCGACACCAAATTGCTGGTCGCTTCCGGCAACAGTGCGAGAGCTCAGGCCGCACAAATTATTCAGGCAGCGGGTAAGGAAATCGGGATTAACATCGAGATCGAGTCGATTGAATTGGCTACGTTCCGCGAACGATTCTTTGCTTATGATTTCTCGGCGATGCTGAACAGTGGCCAAGCCGATGCTCCTGAAGCCAATTCGATCATCGCGTTCCAAACCGATCCTGAGGGCTTCAGCAAATCGTACTGGACGCATTATACCAATGACGAAGTGACCAAGCTGCTGCGTGAAGGACAGAAGGCGCAGGACGGACCGGGACGGGCCGAAATTTATGCCAAACTGTTGCAAACCTTGGCGGATGAAGTGCCGTACATTCCGCTTTACTATCCGGATATTCTGAAAGGCGTGTCTTCTTCCGTGGATGGCATCGTTGTTTTGCCGAACGGCAGTATCCGCTTTGAAGAAGTTCAAATTAAAAAATGAATAAGCTAAGCAAAGCGTTTAGTACATCGGCCGGAAACAAATCCAGAGGATCTTCCCGTTGGCTGGCGATGGTTCTGGTTAGAGCGCTGGTCGTGATTCTCTGCGTGACGACAGCTGTGTTTTTCTTGATCCGAATCGTTCCTGGGGACCCGGCGAAAATGATTCTGGGCGAATACAGTACACCCGAGGCGCTTGAGAGCATGCATCATGCTCTCGGACTGGACCTCACTTTAGGGGAGCAGTTTCTCCGATTCGTCAAGATTCTGTTCACGCAAGGGGATACGGGAAATTCAATTATCTCAGGAACCTCCACAAGGGAGCTGATTGCTGACCGGGCACCCGTCACCTTGCTTCTGATCGGAATGGCCAGCGTGTTTGCGATCGTCATTGCCCTTTTGTTAGCTACGCTAGCGGCCACGAACAAAGATAAGCTGCCGGACCATTTGATTCGTATTTTTCCTACAATTACTTTAGGCATGCCCGTTTTTTGGGTTGGTTTGCTTCTGATTTTGCTATTTAGTGTGAGGTTGCATTGGTTTCCCGTAGGAGGGGTCGGAGAAGGCTGGAGCGGTACTTTGCATAGTCTGGCGCTTCCCGCGATCACCGTAGCTTTTTCGCAAATTCCCACCCTGGTTCGTTCGTTAAGAGCTCAAATGCTCGATGTCTTGGAATCCGACTTTGTGGTCACATTGAAGGCGGCGCGAATACCAAAAGTGATCATTCTGTTCAAGCATGTGATGCGGAATGCGGCGCTTCCTACGCTGATGTTGTTCGGCGTGAATTTATCATACCTGATTGGGGGCACTTTGGTTGTTGAGCAAGTGTTTGGCATCAAGGGAATCGGCAGCTTGCTGTTCTCCTCCATTGCCAAGCGGGATTTTCCGGTCATCCAAGGAATAGCGCTTTATTGTGCGATCTCTGTTGTGATCATCAGCCTCCTCGTTGAACTCATCTCCTGGTGGCTTGATCCCAGAACGAAAGGAAAATCATGAAACAGATGAGAATAGACCCCAGATTGAATGCCTACGGGAATAGAACAAGCATGATCGGCCGAATATGGAGTACCCCGACCCTCCTGGTGGGAACCCTCATGTTTGCGGTAATTGTTCTCCTGGCCGTGTTCATTCCGTTTATAAGTCCTTATCAGCCTTCCGAGCAAAATCTGAGCGCTTTTTTGCAGCCTCCGTCCGCCGAACATTGGCTGGGGACGGACCAGTTGGGACGTGATCTGTTTACGAGACTGATATACGCGGCCCGGACGGATTTGAAAATCATGGTGCTGGCCGAGATTATTCCGTTTTGTACCGGCCTATTTCTGGGCATGGTTGCAGGGTATTACGGGAAATGGATCGATACGGTCATTTCACTGCTCACGGACACGTTCATCGCGTTTCCTTTTTATTTGATCGTCATTATCGTGGCTTTTGCCAGCGGGGCTGGAGAGCGCGGCATTTATATTACTTTTACACTCGTAGGCTGGATCGTGTTCGCCCGGGTCACCCGGGGGCTTACCGCCTCGTTTCGCCAGCAGGAATGGGTAGCGTCCGCACAAACGTTGGGACTGCCCGGAATAAGAATCATTTTGCGCCATATTCTGCCGAATGTAATGCCACAAGCGATCGTGGTCCTCATGACCGATATGGTCGGTCTGCTAGTAGCCATTGTGACGCTCGGGTATCTGGGCATCGGAATAGCGCCGCCAACGCCGGATTGGGGAACGATGATTTCCGACGGGCAGTCTTTTATCACCACGGCCTGGTGGCTCTCGGCGGTTCCAGGCATGGCGGTGGTGTATACGGGAATCGCGTTGTCCCTTGTCGGTGACGGCTTGGCGGATTTATGGAGGAAAAAATAATGCCCTACAATGCCATTCTGGAAGTAAAGGATCTGTCGCTGGCGACAAAGCATGATCAAAAATTGGTGAACAGAGTCAGTTTCGCGCTGGGCAGAGGGGAAACCTTAGGCTTGGTAGGCGAATCGGGATCCGGAAAATCGTTAACTTTGCGTGCAATTCTGGGACTTCTTCCGCGCGGCGTGGAGAAGGCAGGAGGAATCATCAAGAGCGATGCGGTAAGTGCGATGGTCTTCCAGGATCCCAGAGGGTCGCTCGACCCGCTCTGTCCGGTCGTGAAGCAGCTTACGGAAGTTGTCCGTTTCAGGCAACAAGTAAGCAAAAAAGCAGCTCGCGGAATTGCGCTGGAGTTGCTCGAAATGCTCGGACTGCCGGATTCTATAAAGATAGCGGACCGGTATCCGAGTCAGCTGTCTGGCGGACAATGCCAGCGTGTGGTTATCGCGATCGCCCTGGCGTGCAAACCTGGCATTCTGCTCTGCGACGAGCCCACGACGGCGCTTGACGTCACCGTTCAAAAGCAAATTATAGAGAAGATTTCTGCTTTGCAGAAGGAACTGGGCTTTGCCATGGTATTTGTTACGCATAATCTTGCGGTAGCCGCAGCGACGTGTTCCAAATTGTGCGTAATGAAGAACGGGGAGATTGTGGAACAAGGAGATACCCTTGATGTTTTGCAAAACCCACAGAATCCTTATACGCAAATGTTGATGGACTCGGTACTTCCGGTGCCTGAGCTTGAAGGGAGCGGACGGATATGGAATTAGCTCTCCAGGTGAAAAGTGTTTCGGTGCATTATGGCGGGTTTACGGCCCTGGATGACATCAGTTTGGATTTGCATCAGCATCAGGTATTGGGGCTTGTCGGAGAATCGGGCTCGGGCAAATCCACGCTCGCCCGAGTGATTGCCGGGTTAATCACACCGGATGGAGGCGAGGTTACGCTGGATTCGCTGCCCTTGCCCAAGAAGAGAAGCCGTGAACAGCGCAAACAAATTCAGATGATCTTCCAGAACCCGGACGCATCGCTGAATCCAAAGCATTCGGTCCGGCAAATTCTATCCGAAGCGTTATTGTTTCACCGGATTGTGGATCGCGCCCAAGTCGAAAAAAGATGCAAAGAGCTTTTGGCCAAGGTTCATATTGAAGAAAGCGGGTTAGACCGATTTCCGCATGAATTTTCCGGCGGCCAGCGACAGCGGATCGCGATAGCGCGTGCTTTGAGCGTAGAACCGAGCCTGCTGATTGCGGACGAGCCGACGAGCGCCCTCGATGTCTCGGTGCAACGGAGCGTGCTGGAACTGTTCAGCAAGCTTAAGGCGGAATTAAACCTGACCATGCTGTTCATTTCCCATGACTTGGGGGTCATCCATGAGATTAGCGACACGGTTGCGGTGATGCGCCAGGGGCGGCTGGTGGAGCTGAATCCCAAGGATCGGTTCTTCGCCAACCCTGAAACGGCATATAGTCTCGAACTGTTATCCGCAGTGCCGAGAATGCCGAAACCAAGCACTTCAGGAGGTTTAACAACATGAGCCAACAATATGCGGGATATGTACCGCTGTCCTTATCCGAATATGAAATGCTTACTCAATTGCTTTCGCGGCTATTGTCGACAAAGCATGCTCCGGTGATCATCCCGGGAGAGGCAATCCTGGGCATAGAGGCGATGGCCGCCGGAATCTCGGCTCCGGGCCGTACGATTTTGAATGTAGTGACGGGCCCTTACGGAAGTCTGTTCGGGACGTGGCTGGAACGCGGCGGAGCAACGGTTGCGGAGGTGAGGGTCCCCTTTGATGAAGTTGTAACGGTAAAAGAGATCCAGGACGCGATAGACCGGTTCTGTCCGGTCGCAATTTCTTTCGTTCATGCGGAAGTGGTAACGGGCGGATCCAATCCGGCCCGGGACATCTTAAAGCTTGCCCGGGACTATAATCTCGTAACGGTAATGGATTCCGTTTCGGCCGTCGGCGGAGAGGCCCTGCCGGTTGATGAATGGGAAGCCGATTTCGTAGCCATCGGCGCGCAAAAAGCGCTGGCCGGTCCGAACGGCGTCAGCGCCGTAAGCGTATCGCCGAGAGGCTGGGAATTCCTTGAGTCCAACGGATATGCGCCCCGCAATTCGATCTTGTCCTTGTTGGATTTGAAGCCGGGTAAAGATGGTGCGGCACCGCTACGGGTTCCTCCCAACATTCCGGCCTTGGAGGTGAGGGCTTTAATCGCTGCTTTGACGCTAGTCGAGAAGGAAGGGCTAGAGCAAGTGATCAAGCGTCATGAACTTGCCGCAGCCTCAACCTTAGCAGGCATTCAAGCTTTGGGGATTGAGCCATGGCAGAAGGATAGCAGACATTATTCAACGCTCACTACGACGGTACGGATTTCCGGGGAAAAGAGGTTGCTGATCGATCATCCCATCGGCGTCGTCGCCCCCGGAGACGGCGAATTAAATGGGCAACTGCTGCGAATCAATCATTTTGGGGCGAACGCTTGCCGTCGGAGCGTCGAAGAGGCTGTTAAGATACTCGCCCAATTGTTGAACCGGGAGCCGGATCAAGCGATAGAAGCGATTTCGCAGGTTTGGGGGCGAGAAGCATGATGAAAAAAGTTCCCCAAGATCAAACATTTAATCGAGTTTATATTACGGGCATCAAGGATAAACGCTTCGACATTTCCATTCGGGATGGGCGGTTCGATTCGATTGTCGAATCGAATCCGGTTTCTGATGAGGAAGCCCTTCCATGCCGAGACTTGTGGATTAGCCCGGGGATTATTGATCTCCATACCCATTTGGCTTGGACCGATTTCGATCATGCGGACCAGTTGAAACGCGAGCCTCAGGAAATCGAAGAGATGCAAGCCCGAGCTTTTGAAGCCACCCTACGTACCGGCGTGACGACGGCGAGGGATGCGGGCGGGCTGTTGCCGGGCACGGCTCAGCATCTGGTGCAGACCTATCATGTGCCGTTGCGGGTGCATACCAGCAGCGAGATGCTTGGAGCCGCAGACGCCAAGGGTACTATCCATTTGGAGCGGCGCCTGAAGCAGATTTACGATACCGGTGCAGGCTGGGTCAAAATCATGGCAACGGGCGGCCTGGGGGCGCCGACGGAGAAAGTGCTGGATCCGGTGTTTTCGGAGGAAGAGTTCTCGTTCATCGTGCGCCATGCGCATGAACACGGCAAAAGGGTACTGGTTCATACCTGGGGCGGAACGACCGTGGACTGGTCCGTCGATGCCGGCGTGGAATCGATCGAACACGGAATGTTCCTGACCGGGGAGCAAGCCGGAAGACTTGCCGAATCCGGCGTCGCTTTTGTGCCGACGACCTCGATATACAGGATTGCCGCCGATCCCAAGGGAGTGCTGGCTTTGAATCCGATCATCTGTGATCGGGCCGCCCGCGCCGCCGAGGCACATCCTAAAGCGATTGCCTATGCCAAGAGAGCCGGCGTACAAATCGGGTTCGGAACGGATTATGCGACTCCTGCGCTCCATGGTTATAACCTTCAGGAACTCGATACTCTGAGGGATTATGGACTAACTCGTGCGGAAGCCTGGCAGGCAGCCACCGGGAATGCGGCCGAAATTTTGGGTTGGGGTCATCAATTGGGTCGTATTGCGGAAGGATACATGGCCGATGCCGTTATTTTCGATGCCGATCCGTATCAGTCTAACGACGCAGAAAGTCTTCGTAAGCACATCGTTTCCGTCCTTACCGGGGCACGGGAGTAGTAACAAGATTTACAGATGGAATTGGGGAAAAAGATGGAGCATAAGAGCCGGACTGAGTAATTCAGTCTTGGCTCTTTTTGCGTTGAGCATGGAAGTGACCCTGTGCAGCGTCAAGCTATTGACTTGGAGTGCACTCTAAGTTGTACATTAGGTACATTAGAAGGATTTGGAAGGGAGATCCATAGATGACGGATAAGGATTTGACGATTCAACAGGTCGCGGGCCTGACGGGACTGAGTGTGCATACGCTTCGTTATTATGAAAAAATCGGACTGATGGAGCCGATCCGGCGTGCGAAAAACGGACATCGATCCTATCACATGGACGATATGGAGTGGATCCGGTTGATCGTTCGTTTACGCTCCACGGGAATGCCGATCGTAGAAATGCAGCGCTTTGCGGATATGATGCGAATGGGGAATGCGGGAATTAGCCGGCGGAGAGCGCTCCTCGAGGAGCACGAACAAAAGCTGATGTTGCAGGCGAAGGAACTGGAGGATACACTGGCGGTTTTGCGCGACAAGATCGCTTATTACCGGGCTTGGGAAAGCGGAGAGCATTCGGGTTAGTACTTGAACGTTATAATCTCCTTGCGTCTAACGAACTCAATAATCGTTATTAAGTCAGCAGGCGGGGGTGGAGCACACCCAGTAGTTTTTGCAGTAAGTAATGCATATGAACCGTTCTGACGGACCGGATTCAAATTTAATGTTAAGGGGATGTTTTCAGTGCTGCAGATGAAATTAGGTGCCACAAGTCTACAAGTCAGTGCGCTGGCTTTAGGATGTTTAAATTTCGGATCCCGGACCGGTCTGAGTGACTCTTATCGTCTGTTGGATCAATATATGGATGCCGGAGGATCCTTCCTGGACACGGCAAACAATTACGCTTTTTGGAATGATGGATGTCTCGGCGGGGAAAGCGAGTCCTTATTGGGAGGGTGGATGAAAGAACGCGGCAATCGCGGTCAAATGTTTATTGCGACGAAAGCGGGAGCCAAGCCTGCGTATCCTGGAGCTGGATTCGAGAATATGGAAGGTTTGGGCCGGAAGGCGATCGAAACGGCCATTGATGAAAGCCTGCGGCGGCTGGGCACGGATTATGTGGATTTGTATTACGCTCACATTGACGATACATCCACCCCGCTCGAAGAGACGCTTGAGGCTCTGGACGAACTTGTTCGGAAGGGAAAGGTAAGGGCGATCGGCTGCAGTAACTACTCTCTCTCACGGTTGAAAGAGGCTCAAGGAATCAGCGAAGCTGAGGGCTTGACCCCATACTCCTGCGTTCAGCAGCGCTATACCTATCTACGGCCTCGACGCGATGCCGATTTCGGGATTCAAGTCAGCGCTGACGAGGAACTGCTGACTTATTGCCGGAATCGGGGCGATCTTTCCTTATTGGCGTATTCCCCATTGTTAAACGGCGCGTATACAAGGAAAGATGTGTCCATCCCGGAATCGTACGAAGGATCGGAATCGTTATCCAGGTTACAGTTGTTAAAAGAGGTCGCCGCCGAAACCGGAGGGACGTTAAATCAGATTGTACTAGCCTGGATGATGCATAGCGATCCGGCCGTAATTCCGGTCATTGCGGCCAGCACTCCAGAGCAACTCGGCGAAAACCTGGGCGCATTGAATATCAGATTGAGCCGGGATCAGATAGAACAATTAAAGCAGACATAAGGGTCAATATTTTACGTTGTCATTTTCCCGTTTCCTCATTATAGTTAGTTTATTGCGCTTACAAAGTTTCGGCACCTTGGATCAGGGCCATGGGGAGAGAGAACATGATTTACGGATTTTTGTTGTTATTGGTAGCTTGTTTTTTTCAAGGAAGCTTCGGACTCGGCATGAAGAAATATCAGCCTTTTTCCTGGGAAGCTTTTTGGGTGGTCTTCTCGGTCATCGGTATTCTGCTGATTCCGATTGGATGGACATGGCTGGAAGTGCCTGATTTTATGGACTATGTGCGGGAGACTCCGAAGCAAGTTCTGTGGCTGGCTTCATTTTGCGGTCTGCTGTGGGGGATCAGCTCGGTCCTATTCGGCAAGGCGGTGGATTCAATCGGTGTATCGCTCACCTATGGGGTGAACATGGGGATTTCGGCTTCGGCTGGCTCGTTAATCCCGTTGCTCATTTTCGGGAATATCCCGGCTGCCCGTTCCTTTATCCTGCTGTTGATCGGGATGGTAATCATGCTGGTCGGGGTGGTTGTCATTACGAAAGCGGGGCTGGACAAAGAGAAATGCCTCAAGGAGCAATTGCAGCAAGGGCAAAAAGGTGGGGCGAATACAACGGACAAACCATTGTCTAAAGGGCTGATCATGGCTTTCATAGCCGGGTTGGGTTCGGCAGCGATGAACATCGGCTTTTCTTACGCCAACCAGACTCTGGATATTGCAGCCGGACACGGCGTATCCGAGATGAGCGCCAGCCTGATTCCCTGGGTGATCACGTTATCGGGCGGCTTTGTGGCCAATTTCGTATATGCGTTTGTTATGCTGATCAAAAACCGGACCTACCGGGATTATGTCGCACCGGGTTCGGGGAAGGCGTATGTCAAGGCGATTGTTACCTCTTTCGTGTGGTTTTTTGCTCTTGGATTCTATGCGAAGGCTACGGTAATGCTCGGGCCGATCGGCTCAAGTGTCGGCTGGCTGGCCTTCAATGGTCTGGCTCTGATCGTCAGCAATGCATGGGGATTAAAGGACGGAGAATGGAAAGGCTTTGCCAAGCCGAAAAGACAGTTATTGGCAGGTAACGTGATCTTGATCGCTTCCTGGATCGTCGTGGGCATTGCAAACGGATTGGCATAAACCAAGTTTCGCAGGTAAGACGCGAAAAGACGGTGCAGGGAGTATATCATTCCTAGCACCGCCTTTTTTATTGTTCATAGGGTATATCGCTTTTCAACCCTCCGCCGAGGAGCCCGGATTCGAATTTGATCTGGGAGCTGCATGGCTGTCCCGGTATTGGCCGGGCGTCATGCCTTCCTGTTTGCGAAAGGAACGGATAAAGTTCTGCGAGTTGTTGTACCTGAGTTTCGCCGCGATATCTTTGATCGGCATATCACTTTCCTCCAACCATTTCTTTGCCATTTTGAACCGGTACATGGTCAGATATTCGCTGAAGTAATATTGGGTCTCCTTCTTAAAAATGCTGCTGATATAGTTCGCATTATAATGCAGCCGTGACGCACACTCCTCCAGAGTCAGATCGGTATCATATCCATGCTGTACCAGATCGATGATCTTCTCGGAGATGTTGTGATACTGGGCGTTTTGCCTGCTGATGAATATTTTGATCATCGGGTGAATCACCATGCTCCAGAACCAGTCCTCGATTTCCGTCACGGTATGGAGCTCCAGTAGCTCCTCATATAAAGAACTCTTAGCATGGTAAATTTGATTCATACTGATTCCCGATTCCTGCATCATGATGAGTAAATTGTTCAATAGCCGGGTTAACGGAATTTGATATTCCTGGGGCGTCAGTTCTTGGGCGAAGATGGTAGCAAAGAGCTGGGAGACCAGTTCCTTCGCTTTGTCGGTTTCCGCTAATTTAATCGCATCCATCAGATCATTCTCTTTATGACTCGGATAATTCAAATTCAGATAGTGCTTGCCGGAGTTAATATTCTCGTACTGGATAATGACGCCCTTGCCGAGCTTGATCCGGTATTTCAGCGCTTCAAGGCCTTCCCTGTAGGCGATGGGGATCTTATCGAGGGAATGGAATGGAAGGCTTAAACCGATGCTGACCTGAAGCTTCAGGCACGTATTTATTTCCTGCTGCAGCATTTCCGTCAGGGAATAAAGATAACGGTGAAAAGCCGTGGTATCGTCATCCTCGCTTCCGATTAACGTGACAATGACCTGATCCATGATGACGGGAGCCAGACGGTGATCGGAATCGACCAGCTCTTCGATCATATTGTGAGCTGCAAATAACAGTAAGTTCAAATCCTTCTTCTCATAGGCCGTATCGTCGGAGAAGTCGATCGCCAGTGTAATGACCGCCATCGTTCTCCATTGCTCAATCTGGGTATGGTAACCGAATTGCTCCAAATTTTCGAGCAGCTGGCGCTTTCGGTACTTTCCCTGAAATGCCTGAATCAGTGAAAAAGTGCGGACCTGCCGGATATGCTGGCGCATTTCTTTTTCAAGCTGCGATTTGGATTGGAACAGATGATGCATTTGTTCTCCGATCATTTGAAATTCGCTCGCATGCCTGGATTTGACATCGGTTTTGCGTTGCCCTATCTGGTTGAGCAGCCTTTCAATCGGGGAATACATGCGCCGGGAGCCGGTCCACGCGAGCCAAATGGAAAGCAACAGCATGAGCAGGCAGACCATTGCCGTATATATCCCGATTTTATCGGATTCCTTCGTCAAGCTGTCTATGGAAGTAACCGATAAATACACCCAGCCGTTCAACTGGGAACGTAAATAGGTGACCGAATATTCCTCCTTGTTCATCTGGGTCTTGAATTGACCGGAAGGTGTGGCATCGTCGGAAATCAGGGAGACTCCCGTAAATCCGCTCTCTTCGATGGGCCTGCCGATCAGCTCGAGATCAGGGTGAAGCAGGATGCGATTCTTCTCGTCAATAACGATAATATGGTCCAGAGTAGGGGCATCCGAACTGATCACGTCCTGCAGACTGCAGGCGGGAATATTGGCCATGGCAAGCCCGTATTTATGGAGCTTGGTGGTCGGGAGTTTTTTGATCAGGCTGATACTGTAACTGCATTTTGCCGCATTCACGCTTTCCTCGCTATAGAACCACGACGACGGGCTTAAAATCCAGGAGGTGTTGTCGGAGACATGCAGCAGATTGGTGAGCTGCGCATGATCCTTATATTCATCCAGCCGGTACAGCCCCGAATTTTTAATCATCCAGTTCTGCTGTTGGTTTAGCAAAATGACATCCTCCAGCTTCGTGTCAAAAGACTGCATGTTGCGGATTTCATTTCTTAGTTCATTGTATAATGTGAAATCGCTTTCATTTAACGGACTGTTAAGAGCCTTCTTCAGTACACTGGAGTTGACGACCTGGTTCAAAGTCTGATTGACAGTGGTTAGCTTTCGCTCTACATTTGAATTAATTTGCGAAATCAGTTCCATTTTGTTTTGATTCACATTTTTTTGAATTTCTTTGGATGAGGTCAAATAGGAAAAGGAACCGATGAACAGCACGGGAAGCGTGCTAATGACAAGGGTGAAAATGGTTAGTTTGCTTAGGAAGCTTAATGGTCTCAATGAAATCAGCACCTTACCTTATGTAAAAGTAGTCACCTTACCTAAGTGTATTCAACTTGGCAGATAATAACAATAATCATCTCGCAGGCGTGATAATCATTTCATCAACTCATGGCTTGAAACGGTTAATTATTCGGGCAACTGAATGTATGATGGAGAGGAACACTATTTGTAGGAGGAAAATATGCATGTCCAGAGCGTCCCATGGGAAAAGGGTTCTTTTTTATTGCTGGATTCTGATCCTCGTTACTTTTACGGCATTAAGTGCATGCAGCAGTCGCGATTCCGCTCCTGCCGGCTCCGGTGATCCTCACCCGTATATCAGCATATTGGCTCCGCTTCATTTTCCGCAGCAGCCTTCCAAGGAGATTATGGTCGAGATCGAGAGTCTGACCGATGCTCAGTTGGATATCCGCTGGGTTCCCGAGGGGGTATATACCGATAAAATGAATACCGCTTTGACGACCAACTCTCTGGCCAAGGTCACATTCGTGAAATTCTCCGATTACAATATGGTTAAGAACGCGATCCGCTCGGATGCTTTTTGGGAAATCGGCCCCTATCTCAAGGGTTACGGTAATCTACAAAATCTGGACCCGGCCATTCTGGACCAATCGGCGGTGGACGGGAAAATCTACGGCTTATACACCGAGCGGCCCTCATCCCGGCAAGGGGTCATTATCCGGAAGGATTGGCTCGACGAGCTTCAATTAGGTAAGCCGGAAACCTTGGAAGAGCTGTACGAGGTGATGAGGCAGTTTACTTATCAAGATCCTGATCGGAACGGAAAGCAGGATACGATCGGGGTTGTGGACCGAAACGACCTTGTATACGGGATATTCAAGACTTTGAGTTCTTATTTTGGCACCCCGAACAATTGGAAGATTGAGAACAACCGGCTTATTCCCGACTTCATGACCGATGAATACATAAATACGATGAATTTCATGAAAAAATTGTACGATGAAGGGATCATTAACCCGGATTTTGCGCTCACGAGTAAAGAGATTCAGCGCGACAGATTTATCCACGGCGAAGCAGGTGTGTTTATCGGCAGCATGACCGATGTCCAGCGGTTATCGATCGAAGCTCAGGCGCTTAATCCGAAGGCTGAACTTACGCTGGTCAACCGTATTCAGGGGCCGGAAGGGTTCAAGGTGTGGTCGATCCCGAATTATAACGGGCTGTTCCTGTTCTCTAAGAAAGCGATTCCGACGGAGCAAGAGTTGAAGCAGGTGCTCGGCTTTTTTGACCGGACGATGGATAAAGACGTTGCCAATCTGATGATGTACGGGGTTGAGGGAAGACATTACAAGCTCCAGGACGGGAAGGTCATACTTCCGGAGGAAACGTCGCAGCTGCGGGTAAACGAAGTGAATCCGTTATACTCGCTCATGATTGCCGATATCGGCAACAACAACATTATGGAAGTAGCCCAAAAGGAGCAGTTGACCGATCTGGCGGATCAATTGAGCAAGGATAATGAGCAGTTCCTGGTTGACGACCCCACGGTCCAGCTCAGTTCCCCGACCTTTGATGAGAAGAATATGGAGTTGTCCGCCATGATTGCCGATGCTACCTATAATTACATTCTGGGCAAAATCGATGCCGATGGATTCAAGAGTGTGATTGAGCGTTGGAAGCAGAGCGGCGGCGATCAGATTATCGAGGAGTATAACGAGTCGCTGGCAAGTGTAAAATGAATTCGAATGTATTTGGAATCCGCTGTGCAGAGGCACGGCGTTTTTTTTGCATTATAGAAGTATAAACCTTGGAATTAGCATTGCAGGCCAAAGAAACCATATTGCGTTCCAGACGCGATCTGCAAATTCGGCATATTCCGCATATTCCGCAAGTTCCGCAAGTTCTTCCTATCTCGAAAGTCTCCATAATTTATAGTTAAAGGAACTCAGAGCCGTTATTTTAGTATAGTCGCATTGTCGGGAGGAAATAACGGAACCCAGAAACCTTATTTGGTAGAAATCAGACCAGATGGAGTGGTTTCGGACTAAATAACGGCTTTTAGTTCCGTTACAGAAGAGAAACGGTCAATTTGACACGAATAACGTTCCTGATTTCCGTTAGGATTCTGTTTTATTAGACGCCACTAGGCGTCTTTCTAAGGCATTATGGCGGTATCATGATAATCATTTATCCAGATCCCTGGCCGAAATGGCATTTATGAGGAAATGATTGTATTCGTAATTTGGCAGAGCAGGTATTGTGAAGCTTGTAATCAATCCAAGTCAAATGGAGGTCAAAATGGTATGAAGAAAAAGTCTTTCACCATCTTGCTGACTGCGCTGCTCGCATTCAGTGTCATGCTGGCCGGCTGCGGCGGCAACAACAACAGCAAAGCGACTGCGACAGACGAGCCTGCTCCTTCAAAAGCTACGAACGGGGAGGCCAAAACGGCTGAACCGGAAGAACCGACGGCAATCACGATTATGCTTCCATTAAATACGTCAGAAGCTCCGCCGGATACGATCAAGACGGAAATCGAGAAATTGACGAATACGAAGTTGACCTATCAATTTTTCCCTGCTGATTCTTATGAGGAAAAGCTGAATACCGCATTTGCTACCGGCTCTTTGCCCCAAGTCACTTACCTGAAGAATCAAAGCACCTTCGTCCAGATGAAAGAGGCGATCAAGGACGGACAATTCTGGGAAATCGGCCCTTACTTAAGCGAGTTTCCGAACCTGAACAAGCTGAAGCCCGAAATATTGAACAACACCAAAGTGGAGGGCAAGCTGTATTCGTTGTACATCGGCAGACCGCTCGCCCGCCAAGGTATGATCTACCGCAAAGACTGGGCTGACAAATTGGGGCTGAGCGCTCCGGCCAATGTGGATGAATTGCTCGCCATGGCGAAAGCGTTTACAGAACAGGATCCGGACGGAAACGGACAGAAGGATACGACGGGAATTGCCGACCGGAATGAACTGGTCTACGGCGCTTTCAAAACTGTATCCGCCTGGTTCGGAACACCGAACACTTGGGGGACTCAGGATGGCCAGCTCCAGCCGGAGTTCACGTTCCCGCAGTATGTCGATACGATGGATTTCTTTAAAAAGCTGCGCGACGGCGGTTACATGAACCAGGATTTTGCGGCGACGAGCAAGACGGATGCCGTAAATATGTTCACCAGCGGCAAGGCCGGGATGTATATCGGCGGATCAATGCAGGATATCGATTCACTGAACAAGGATTTGATCAAGAACTTCCCGGACGCCGTTCTGGATACGCACAGCATGGTCGCCGGTCCGGACGGGAAATTTGCCCAATGGATGATTCCGGGCTATAACAATCTCGTCTTGTTCCCAAAATCCGCTGTGAAGGATGAAGCCGAACTGAAGAAGATTCTTACCTTCTTTGACAAGATGATGACTCCGGAACTGGCCAATCTGATGTTCTGGGGCATCGAGGGCACGCACTACACCGTTGAAGAAGGCAAGGCGAAGGTTGGGGACGACAAGGAATTGATCGAGCGCGAAGTGAAGCCGTTCAAGGATAGTGTCATCGGAGAATCCGAGACGAACGGCATGTACGAGAGCTACAACACGCTGCCAGGCAGAATTCATGCCGAGGAACTGCTGAAGGAAAATGTGAAGGTAGGCGTGCCTGATCCGACGGCTGCTTTGGATTCGGCGACTTACACGGAGAAAGGCGTGGAGCTGCAGCAGCTTATTACGGATGCAACTTATAAATATATGTACGGCCAGCTTGACAAAGCCGGATTCGATAAAGCGGTTGAGGATTGGAAGAGCCGGGGCGGATCAAAAATCATCGAGGAATACAACGCTGCTGCCGCAAAATAGCACGGTAATTGAAAAGGCTATTGAAGATTTTGGTTCAGTAGCCTTTTCCATTCATTTTCCTTGGTTCAAGGTCAGGTTTTCGCAATTTTGAAGCAGAGAGGAAGAGACTCATGCAGGAAGCCACCACCACTTCGACCAGCATAACTCCGAAATTACGGCCCCGAAACCGCAAAAAAAACGGTGAGCTCAAAAGGCGGCTGTGGAGGAACAAATGGCTCTATGTCATGCTGCTGCCGGGAGTGCTCTATTTCATTATTTTTAAGTATTTGCCGATGTACGGGCTTATCATCTCCTTCCAAGACTATAAGCCTTATCAAGGGATTTCGGGCAGTGAATGGGTAGGCATGGAGCATTTTAAGCGGCTGTTTGCCGAGCCGGAGTTTTTCAATATTTTAAAGAACACGCTGATTTTATTCGGATTGAACCTGTTTATTTATTTTCCCGTTCCGATCATCCTTGCGCTGATGTTGAACGAGCTCAGAGGTCATTTTTTTAAAAGGCTGTTTCAAACGCTCTTCTATTTGCCGCACTTCATGTCCTGGGTCATCATCGTTTCGATCACGTATGTCATGGTCACGATGGACGGCGGGATTATTAACGAACTGCTGGTTTATTTCGGATTTGACAAAATCAATTTCCTGCTCAGTCCGGGATGGTTCCAGCCGATGTATATTCTTCAGGTCATTTGGAGAGAAGCGGGCTGGGGGACGATCATTTACCTTGCCTCGATTGCGGCGATCGATCCGGGGCTCTACGAAGCCGCGCGCATGGACGGTGCCGGCAGGATGCGCCAGGTTTGGCATATTACGCTTCCGGCGATCCGGGGCGTAATCATCACGTTGTTTATTCTGAAAATCGGTCATGTACTTGACCTCGGGTTCGAACATGTGTACTTGCTGCTGAACTCCATGAACCGGGAAGTGGCGGAGATCATCGATACTTACGTGTACACCGCAGGTTTGAGGCAGGGGCAGTATAGCTACAGTACGGCGATCGGATTCTTTAAATCCATCATCGGATTGGTCATGGTCATGATGGTCAATCGTATCTCCAAGAAAATGGGAGAAGAAGGCGTTTATTGAGATTTGCGGGAGGAATTGCAATGGTAGAAGACAGATCCATAAGCGGTAGAATCTATGCGGCTATCAACTTTACGCTGCTTGCCATCATCGCCTTGATTATGGTGCTTCCGTTCGTTCATGTGGTGGCGGGTTCGTTCACGACAAATGCGGAGCTGGCAGCCAGCAAATTCGTGCTGATTCCGAAAGTATGGAGCCTGGAAGCTTACAAGTTTATTTTCTCGACGAATACGATCTTTAGAGCCATGGGCGTCTCTATCGGCGTCACTGCCATCGGTACGATGTTTAGTATGCTTATTACCGCTCTGATGGCCTATGGCCTATCCAGAAAAGATTTGGACGGACGCAAGCTCGTCAACTTTCTCGTCGTATTCACCATGCTGTTTAACGGCGGCTTGATCCCAACCTTTCTGGTCGTGAAGGAAATCGGGCTCATTGATTCGTATGCTTCCCTCATCCTTCCGTCGGCGATCAGCGCGTTTAATATGATCATTCTCAAAAACTTTTTTCAGAATATTCCGGAAGGGCTTGAAGAGTCGGCCAAAATCGACGGTTGTAGCGACTTCGGCATCTTGTTCAGAATCGTGCTGCCGCTGTCGATGCCTGCAATCGCTACAATCTCGCTATTCTATGCGGTTACGTATTGGAATACCTATTTGACGGCAATTTTGTACCTCAATGATAGTGTGAGATGGCCGATCCAGGTGCTTTTAAGACAAATTGTCGTTCTTGCCAGCGGTCTCGATCACAGCGCGACGCTGGACGGTACGGTACCGCCGCCCGATCAGACGATTAAGATGGCGGTGATCGTCGTGGCCACGCTGCCGATTCTCATGGTTTATCCTTACTTACAGAAGCATTTTGCTAAAGGAGCCATGTTGGGATCAATGAAAGGATAATATGGCACGCGGCATGCGGCATACGGCAGGTGGAATCAAATAGCTGGAGCTTGCAAATCGGAAAGGAGCTTTAAAATGACTTTTCCTCTTCCGGGCACACCGGTGGAATGGGCCAAGAAGGCCTGCGATTCATTAATGGACACCTATGCGGCAGGCGGATTGCCCCCCGCGCACCGCTGGCATTATCATCAAGGCGTGTTTCTATGCGGGATGGAAATGTTGTGGGAAGCACTTCAGGAAGACCGGTACCTGGATTATATCCAGGAGTATGTGGATGACCTGGTGGATGAGCACGGGAATTTCTATTTCGCCAGGGATGAGCTGGATGCGATTCAGGCGGGACTCCTCTTATTCAGGCTACATGAACGAAGCGGAAAGTCCAAGTATCGGATCGCTGCGGATAAGCTGCGCAGCCTGCTCCTGACGCTCAATAAAACATCGGAAGGCGGATATTGGCACAAGGATAAATATCCGCACCAAATGTGGCTGGATGGGCTCTATATGGCAGGGGTATTTTCGCTGAAGTATGCCAATGCGTACGGGGAAGAAGTACTGCGGGACAATGTGTTGCTTCAGGAAAAGCTCATGCGCAAAAATATGAAGGATGAAGCTACGGGGCTCTTGTACCATGCCTGGGACGAAAGCCGGCGGATGCCTTGGGCGAATCAGGAAACAGGGTGTTCTCCGGAATTCTGGAGCCGGTCCCTGGGATGGTACGGCCTCGCTTTATCCCAGTTTCTTGACCTGCTGCCTGCAGGGCATGCCGGGCGGGAGGAACTGGCGGAGGTGCTGCGAGACTTCGTGAGGTCGCTGATCCGTTATCAGGACGCCGGTAGCGGGCTCTGGTATCAGGTTGTCGATAAAGGAAGCCGCCCGGATAATTGGCTGGAAACATCCGGTTCCTGCTTGTTCGTCTACACCATCGCCAAAGCGGTGAAGCTGGGAATAGTCGGGGATGATGCTTTGGCCGCCGCCAAGAAAGGGTATCGGGGATTGACTTCGGTGATCGAATGGGATGACCGGGACCGGCTGGTTCTGCCTGACATCTGTATCGGCACATCGGCGGGCGATTACGAGAATTACGTTACCCGGCCGAGGGTGAAGAACGATTTGCACGGAGTCGGAGCGTTCGTCATGGCCTGCGTGGAAATGGAATCTTTGTGGAAGGGATAGGTAGACAGAGAAGCCTTTAAATATAAGGCTTCTCAAAAATCATTTTGCTTGTTGACTCACTATGAAATAAGTGATAATATATATTTCGTTGCTGCAAAACATTGCATCGACGTCATATGCGGTCGTGGCGGAATTGGCAGACGCGCACGGTTCAGGTCCGTGTGGGCTAACCCCCCGTGGAGGTTCGAGTCCTCTCGACCGCATCCTACTTAACAATCAACAAGCTCTTGAATTTCCTTTGCGGAGATTCAGGAGCTTTTTTGTATACCCGGAATTTGCGATAATATAGATAACAAGAAGGAAGAGAAAGGGTTCGAATCATGACATTACAGGCTATTATTGCAGATAAAAACAACGAATTTTTACCTGCGGTTAAAGATTTGTATACAAGTAGCTTTCCTGCAAAAGAACGAATTCCATTTAAACTTCTAATCAAGCTATGTGAGTTGGGCAAGTCTGATTTACTATTATTCACCGATGATCATACATTTGTAGGTTTCGCTTCTATAATTCATTATAAAGATCTGGTTTTTATATTTTATTTTGCAATAAACGATACTTTGCGTGGAAAAGGGAACGGAGGTAAAGCTCTTCAACTCATTAAAGATCAATACCCCGGCAAACGCATTATTCTGAATATTGAATCCACCAATGTAAAAGCCCCGAATCAAGATGAAAGACTGAGAAGGAAGATGTTTTATCAGAGTCATGATTACAAGGAGACGGATCTGTCCATTTCAGAAAGAGGAGAAACATATCAGATGTTGATTTTAGACGGAGAAATAGAAAAGGAGGAGTACCGCGAATTATTAAGGTTTACAATGGGGAGAATCCTCTTTTGGTTTATGGGACCTAAGATCACTGATTTTAAGCGTCATGCCTAGTTTCGGCGGTCGATGCGGACATCAACAAAAAAAGGTTGACTCTTACCTGCTCCGCATGATATTTTATATCTTGTCGCTGCGGAAAAGTTCTCCGCGGATAACGACGCCAAGCGGTCGTGGCGGAATTGGCAGACGCGCACGGTTCAGGTCCGTGTGGGCTAACCCCCCGTGGAGGTTCGAGTCCTCTCGACCGCACCATATTTTAATAACTCAGGCTCGCTTTCTGCATTGGCAGATGGCGAGCCTTTTTGATTTTTTATACGGCTTATGATTTTAATTTTAACCCTGCATATACGCTCCAACTGTTTATAAAGTGACCGATAGCAAACAGAAGCGCAGGAACAACGAACAGATAAGATTTCATCCAAACTCCGAGAAGCAAAAAATAAAGGATCGGGAATAAGGCCATAGGTATGGGAACCGGGCCTAACGGTTCATACAATAACGCGAATTCTCTGCCGCCGGCAAAATAACGGATCCAGCAGATGTAGTATAGCAGCATACAGATCCCCATGAGAACAGGTGTGAAGTTCACGGGCTGCTCCGCAATTTTATGTCCGAATACCAGCGGCATCGCAAAACAGGATATTTGGCCGATCCGTTCCAGAACCGTAATGACGGCAGACGACGTCGACAGGTTCTGAGGCATATGATGCGGACCCAGAAACAAAAAAACAAGATTCGGTAGCATGACTAATAGAGGGATTAGAATTCCTTTGAGGTGAAGCCCCACATTCCATCGCTCCTTTCATTTAGACATAAAATGAGGCAAATTCAGGCAATTGTCAATGACTTTTTCTTAGGGCTCAAACCCTGGGTTTAACTTCGCGCATAATCGGCCTGGAGACAGTCATAATAGGGAAGACGATTGTTGCTGGATAACTTTATGAAAAGGCGGAGGTGATACGTCGGTGGCGGAGTCGCTTTTTTATTTTCTGACCTATTCGGTTTGCGGCTGGATTCTGGAAAATGTATATAGTCTGATCACGACGGGCGTATTCTGGAAAGAAGGTTTTATGAAAGGTCCCTACAAGCCGATGTACGGAGTCGCACCCTTGATGTTGCTTCTTTTCGCGGGACAAGCTCAAGATCTATGGCTGATGACCGTATTGTGTTTTACGGTTCCAACAGCGGTTGAATATGTAAGCGGGTATTTGCTCCAGGGCCTGTTCGGGCGTAAATGGTGGGATTACTCCAATAACCGGTGGCAACTGAACGGACATATATGCCTCCGGTTTTCATTCTATTGGGGAGTGCTTTCCTTGACGATTCTCCGCTATCTTCACCCCTTCATGGAGAAGTTGTTCGAAGTGCTACGCCCGGCATGGGAGATAGCTGGACCGTTGTTGCTGTTGTTGGTTCTGGTCGATTTTTCCTGGACCTGTAGGGTTAGGCGCAGGGATTGGAAGCAAAGCCTCATTTAGGGAGTATGATCAGGGAATCTGAATTTTTAAGAGAGGCGAGACAATGATGAGATATTGTAAAAAGAGGATAGCGAAACAGGTCCGCTTACTGCTATGCCTGTTGTTACTAAGTCCGATCGGCGGATTGTCGAAAGTTCAAGCGGTCCCGTCTGCCTCATCCGTCCCGCCGGCCCCGCCAACTCAAGATGGTCGTGGCACGGCGAGCGACTTGAAGACAAAGCCGGAACAGCGGCTGGCGGTCATTATCGATGATCTGGGCAATGAGATGGGCGGTACGGAGGAGATTCTGAAACTGCCGGTAAAAATAACGGTCGCAGTCATGCCTTTTATGCGGACGACGGAGCAGGACGCAAGAAGGGCGCATGAGCAGGGCCATGATGTCCTGATCCATCTGCCGATGGAGCCGAAGCAAGGGAAGCCGGAATGGCTCGGACCGGGAGCCATTCTATCAAGTATGACGGATGAAGAGGTTCGGAAGAAAGTGGAGGAAGCGATTGACAATGTTCCGTTTGCGAAAGGCATCAACAACCACATGGGCTCTAAAATAACGGGCGATGAGCGGATCATGGCGGTCATTCTGGAGGTCTGCCGGGAACGGGGACTGTTTTTTGTCGATAGCAAAACGAATTATTGGTCGGTTACCGCACAAGTAAGTGAAAAGAAGGGTCTACCGCAGCTGTATAACGATATCTTTCTCGATGACGTTAACAGTCCTCGCCATATTACAGGCCAATTGCATAAGGTTCAGGAGCTTTTGGACCGGAAAGGAAAATGCGTCGCGATCGGGCATGTTGGAGTGAAGGGGGAGATCACAGCGTCCACGCTGTTGCAGCAAATTCCCGGATTTCAGGATCGCGGGGTTAAATTTATCGGGATTTCGGAATTGGCCGAAGAACAAAGAGGCCCCGGTCTGATACCGGGGCGGGGGGTTACATTACCGTGAAATATTCGGCGATGCCTGCATAAATCGCCTCGGCGATTCTCTGTTGACCGCGCGTGCTGTTAAGCATGGCGCGGTCTTCTGCATTGCTGATGAATCCTGTTTCCACGATAACAGCCGGTGAATCGACATGCCTTAACAAATAAAACGGCTTGCCCAGTTCGGGCTGGGTGACCCCCGGCAAATCATAAAGGTCATCCAGCGCGTGCTGAAGGGAGCCGGCCAGCAATGCGCTGCGCGCTTCATCCTGATGAAGAACGAGCGGGCCCCGTTTAGCTTTGTTTCTTCCCCAGTTAACATGCAGGCTGACCACAATCGAGGATGGTACTTGCTCGCTGAGTTCTTTTCTCTGCGCCAGATCCCTAATATGTCTAGAGCGGCTGTTTAACCAGCGGTTGTCATCACTGAGCGCATAATCTCCGGTCCGGTTCAGAATGGTCCGGTATCCGTGACTTCTCAGGATAATATACAATCGGCGGCTAAGGGCTAAATTGATATCTTTTTCAAGAAGATCGCCATAGGAGGTTCCGCCGTCAATGCCCCCGTGGCCTGCATCGATTAGAATAACCGGCTCGGGAAAGGCGTGTCGGAAGCCCTTATCCTCCCCTTCGGTGAACGCATTCGCAGGATCTCCAAATAAGGTCAAGGCCATGATCGAAGAGGCAAACAGCACCCCAATTGTCTTAGTACGCCATAATCTCATAATCTCACCCTTTACAGCTTCATGATCTGCACTAATTATTTCTCCATAGCTTGAGCCGTTAATAGAAAAAACATGCATCGGAGTTCGGAGTTTATGATGCGCAAAAACGGTGCACACTACGGAAGAGGAAAAGAATGATGGATTGTGAAAGGGGGCGCAGCAATGGCCAAGGGTGATGAATTGGTAAAATACATCACGGAGCGGGTCGTCGATTATGTAGAGACACCGAGGGAGGTGCGACGGGAGCGTTCGAAAGGAAGAGAACCGTGGGCGAACCGATGGTTCGGGATGATTCCGTTCTCGCTATCCCTGTGGTTCGGCCAGCTTCCGCGCAAACGGAGGAAGGACAAAGGAACTTCGAAGTTGATGCACCATACGAAAGGCAGCCGGTAGTTAATCTACGCCGGCTGCCTTTGTAATATTTCAATCCGCATATGCAATGAATTTGCCGCTCTGCTGCAAGGAATCCAAAGCGATCCATCGCTGGGCGGACTCTGAACCGGTGAGAATATAAATGACATCTTCGCCGGATGAGAGCGGATCCGCGCTCCATTTCTGATAACCGAATATCGGTAAAGGTATAGAATAAGTGCGCTCCGGGCCGGTGGTCACAAAAACAAGTTGCTTATAGGTGTCCAGGAGATGCTCGAAATGTTCGAAACGTTCTCCCCCGGTTTGGACCGGCTCCCCGGTCATCCACATGATGTTGTCGTACGGGTCAAACAGCTCGGCATGACGGGTAGTTGCATCCGCATTTAGGGATTTAAGGTCGCTTCCGGCAGCCGAAGAGGGCGGTACATAGCCAGCGGCTTGCTTGCTCCAGCTCTGGGGACTTTCCGGAAGCAGTTCTCCGGTGAAGGCGTCGATAAAATGGACGGCGCCTGACTTACCTGTGGTACGGACCATCCATTCCGCCAGAACCGGGCCCGCGTAAATCGGCGTTACGGTGGGTCCGGATTTTGTTGTCGCGGATAAGCCGAGTCCGGTAAGTCCGGATTCAAGCATGGGCCTAGCAAAAAGTGAATTTTCCCCTAATCCGTATTCAACCAGCTTATAGTCGCCATCCGGCGTAGCGGAGATGATGAGATAACCTAGGGGTCCGGTGCTGCCGGATTTGCCTTCACTTAATGTAACTAGCCAGCTGTGTGTCCCGGGACCAAGCGGCTCGATGATGGGCTTGGCTGTGCTCCAGCTTTTAAAGGGGTCGTTTTTCGCGAGCTGTTGCAGGGTATCTGCTGCAAAGCGACGCAACTGCTCGGGGGCAGGGCTATCCTTGTTGACTGCTGAAGCTGCCGCTAAGGCATGACCGGAAGAATACGGTGTGCTATAGACCTGAAATGCGCCCATCCAGACAAGGCTAGCGCATAGTAGGATTTTGGCGAACCGGCCACCCGGTATTCGGTTTGTCATAATAAATCACCTGCACTTCATTGGATTTAAGGAAGAAGCTGAGTGAATTTGGTAATAATCGTGGTACAGGGGGTGCTTGTCCATTGTAGCCAAGCCGGGCTGAAAAGGATGCTGCAATCTGTCGCGCGGAAAATCCTCCTTCGCCTTCTATTTTTGAATATTTTTAGCGATAAGGGTCAATGTCTGTTCCAAGCTGCGAACGCAGATGAAAGATGCCGCTGCCAAGAGCGGATACGACAATTCTCGGCTCGTATTGCCAGCGTATTTCTCCCTTTCTGGATTCGTACTGTTCCATGATGGCTTGCTTACGTTCTTCATCGGGATCTTGCAGAAGATCTCTGTAATAGGCATCGATCAGGGCCAGTTCTTCGCTTAGACGCTCGCCGGCTTCGACGGCCCAGGAGGCATCGCAGGCTTGGACCTTCTCGGCAATTCTTGACTCCACGAACTGGCGTCCTTGTTCAAGAGAGAGGCGGGTCGGAGAAATATGCATGTTCTCCGGCATCCGGGGAACCAGGACTTTACCGTTCAACCTGCTATGGAACTCTTCATCGATTTGTCCGGTAAGCAAGGACACCCCAATAAAATGCAGCTCCTCGCGCTTCATATCGCAACAGAACTCCACCTTCATACGCACGCCGAGCCAAGGCTCGTAAGCCGCCGGAAGCAAGGTGGACCGCTGCCTGGGCCCAGGATCTTCAAACACGTAAACGCTGCGTCCCCCTTGCCTTGCGGCTGCGAAAATCTGTTTAAGCCGAGGGCTGCCGAAGTGCAATTCCTCACGCTGAATCCGGCCGGGCCCGAGAACGGGAAGCGGACGAACCGCGCCGAAGTGCCTGCCGAGGATGGCATCTTCCTGCGGCGGAGCCGCCGTATTGGGGGCTGCCGCATCCTGCATTTTCTGATGCCGCTCTGCGTCAAAAATGAAAGAGAAGGTCATCGTCTCCGGTTCGACGCCCGTACGTTCGATAAACCCCCAGTAGTACGGGCGGTTTGTCAGATCCCGGTCAGCGCGGGGAGAAAGCTTGACCGTGACGTGGTACGGCGATTTTTCAAGGAACTTACACTCCGTTGTTTCCAAATAGGTCATGACATATTCGCGGATTTGTTCCTGAGACATCGTCATGCTTCATCCACCTCCAACAGTCGCTGTAATTCAGTGCCTTCTTCAGCGGTTGCCCCTTGAGCGTTCAGCTCTTCGCGAATGGAATGCAGCGAACGGCCGAGAGAATCGACCCGGCTGGCGATTTCATCATTACTGCCGGATTCCAGCAGGATTTTGTAGAGACTTTTTTCCAGGGAGTCGTTTTTCTCAAACCGCTCCAAAATGACGTCAAGCTGGCCGATGACCATTTCGAACATATTGATTTTTTCGTGCAAAAGATTCAGGATATGCTCTTCGATTGTTCCTTTGGTGGACAGATTATAAATGTTGACGTCATTTTGCTGGCCGAGACGATGCACCCGTCCGATCCGCTGTTCCACGCGCATTGGATTCCAGGGCAGGTCAAAGTTAATCATCTGATGGCAAAATTGCAGGTTGATTCCTTCCCCTCCGGCTTCAGTGGCTATCATGACCTGGGCGCGGCCGCGGAACAGATCCATCATCCAATCCTTTTTGCCCCGGTTCATGCCTCCGCGGTAGGGAACTGCCGTCATATTCCTGTCGCGGAAGTAATTGAGCAAGTATTCCTGGGTAGCGCGGTATTCGGTAAACACGATCACCTTATCATCCATGCCCTGGATGAGCTCCATCGCTTTTTCAGCTTTACTGTTCGCCTTGATCGTCTTGATGATGCCGACGAGGTCCCAGATTTTATCGCGCAGAGGCGAATCCTGTGCCAGCTTCTTCGATAAATTGACGAGGGTGACGAACACCGCATCCCGGCTGCTGCATACTTCCCGCTGCAGGGTAACGAGCGAGAGCATGCTGTTCAAATCGCCACCGGCTGCATGATATTGGTCTTTGACAAAGGAAGTGACACCGTCGTATAATTTCATTTCTTCGGGTGAAAGCTCGACATGAATGTTCTTGACATTGCGTTTGGTGAACTCCAGTTCACCGTCGCCACGCCGGTTGCGGATCATAATCTTGGCGAGTTCGCTTTTGAGCTGGCCTTCGTTTTTTGGAATTCTTTTATCGAATACAAAGTTGGAGGCAAAGTCGTTTTGACCGCCCAGTTGTCCCGGTTTAAGCAAGGTAATCAAGTTGAACAACTCGCTCAGATCGTTCTGAACCGGGGTGGCCGTGAGGAGCAGGCAGTATTTTTTTCGCAGCTTCAGCATGAACTGGTAGTTGGTCGTCTTCTTGTTCTTCAGCTTGTGGGCTTCGTCCACGATGACCATATCATATTCGTTGCCGAGCAATATCTCCCTATGCGGATCGCGCTTGGCGGTGTCCATCGAGGCCACGACGACGTCATTCTGCCAGGAGTATGCCTTTTTTTGCGCTACCGCCGGGATGGCGAATTTCTGGTTCAGCTCCCGGACCCATTGGAGAACCAGGGAAGCGGGAACAAGGATGAGCACTTTACGGACAAGGCCGCGCACGATGTATTCTTTTAGGATCAGTCCGGCTTCAATGGTCTTGCCCAAGCCGACTTCATCGGCAAGGATGGCTCGCCCGCGCATCTCGAACAGCACCTTCCGGGCCGTCTCGGTCTGATGCGGCAGCGGGGTGACCTGCTCTTGGGGCAGGTGCTTCAGGCATAGCATTTCTTCAAAGCTCGTAACGAGCGAAGCCGCTTCGGCCTGCCCGGCAAGGTTGAACAGCTTCCAATCGTCCCACGGGCCGCCCTTGTTCAGTCGGGCTTCCAGGTCTTCGTGCCAGCTGCGGTCGAATTGGACCGGAACGGCGGGGAGCTTGGCGGAATTACCGGCGGAGCCTGGGGGATGCAGATTCAAGATGTATAACCTCCCTTGTGCGTGACGGCCTGGCGGCTGCCAGGCTCTTCTTGTTGCTTTTGTCTCTTATAGAGTTAGGTGTAGTATGGACGAAAAAGAGTAACTTCATAACCTGTGCAGAATGCGGAAGTAGGGACGCTAATACGGAGTGGAGATAAGGATGAGTGTTCATAATGGGGACCTGCGTTGGATTAGAAGTCAGAGGGCGCTCGGGGCGCGGAGTTGGAAATTTTTTCAGCGGATTTCATAGACGGAAGTCGAAAAAAAGAGCAATTTGGAGTAAAATGATGATCGGTTGGGCTTGACCCATCTTTATGGCTAAAATTTCATCCTTCGTTGCTGTGACAACGAGATATTGTATAGTATAATGGTATTCGCACACAATATGTTGTGATTTTACATATTATATACCGTTTCTAACGTGTGCATTCCGGTTATAGGTTGGTAGGAAAAAGCCCGAAAATCGCGTTGTTATGGCCGATTTGAAAGTTTGCCCGTCAACCGGTGACCGATATTTTTTTGTGATTTGGCTGGAAATGGCGAACACTAGGGAAGGCCGGATCCTCAACAAAATTATAGCGTGTGTTTCCGAAGCGAGTCTTGTTTCGAAGCTTGTTCCGAAAGCATACGCTCAACAAAACTAAGTGTATGCTTCCGAGGCAAGTTTGTTTCGAAGCTTGTTCATGAAGCATACGCTCAACAAACTTTTAGGAGGGTGTTTTCTTTGAAAACCGAGCAAAAACAGCGCCTGGAAGGGCTAAGCGAGAAAATCTTTTTGGACCGTTACGCGTGGAAGGATGCCGATCCGAGTCATGCCAAGGTCGGCGACGTGGTTCTCGTCCTGACGAAAGATGATCCGAAGTTCCCGACCAAGGAAGTCGGCGAAATCGTCGCCCGTAAAGGCCGTATCGTTACGGTTAAGACACGCAAGGGCGAGTTGGTGGAGTCCGATGTAGAGAAGCTGACGCTGAATATTGAGAAAACACCTGAAGAAATGTGGGACCGGCTGTCGACTGCGATGGCTTCGGTGGAAGCAACACCGGAGCTGCAAGCGGAGTGGGCAGAGAAGTTCCGCTATATATTGGATGACTGGAAACTGGTGCCGGGTGGACGGATTGCAGCTGGAGCCGGAGCAAGCGATGAGCTGACCCTGTTCAACTGCTACGTTATTCCGTCGCCTAAAGACAGCCGCGGAGGCATTATGGAAACTCTGTCGGAAATGACGGAAATCATGGCCCGTGGCGGCGGCGTTGGGATTAACCTCAGCTCGCTGCGTCCGCGCCGTGCCGTGGTGAAAGGCGTAAACGGCTCGTCAAGCGGTGCTGTAAGCTGGGGCGGTCTGTTTAGCTACACGACCGGACTGATCGAGCAAGGCGGCAGCCGCCGTGGCGCGCTGATGCTGATGATCAACGACTGGCATCCGGATTTGCTCGATTTTATCACCGTCAAACAAACGATGGGTCAAGTCACCAATGCCAACCTTTCGGTTTGCGTCAGCAACGATTTTATGAAAGCCGTGAAGGAAGATCTGGATTGGGATTTGGTATTCCCGGACACGACGGAAGAGAATTACAACGAAATTTGGGACGGCGATCTGGATAAATGGAAAGCGGCTGGCCG
>DJTQ01000044.1 GCA_002439285.1 Paenibacillaceae bacterium UBA6304 | reverse complement strand
TTTCTCGTGCAAGCATAGGGTCTAAAATCAGAAGTCCCCGATTTGCCGTCGCCCGTTACGATCACCTTGCCCTCCCCATCCAACAGCATGCCGTCCGGCAGGAAGCAGATGCCATTTAATTTCCCGGCCAACCCGGTAAATAATCTGAGGTAGTCTTGGCTGTATTCCTTCTCGGTCTCGATCGCCAGCATCGTATTAATGACGGAAATCTGCGTCAGAACCCGGTATTGCAAGTCTTCGTCCTCGAACGGAATCTGCTGGTAAAACCCCATCATCCCCGGGATATTGTTCTCAAAGTAATCCGGATCGCTGTCCTCGGAAGCTACCCGGATCGTAATTTTATTCTTACTGAACCAGCCCTTCGGTTGGATCACCAATTCATGGGATGATCCTCCCACTTTGAACCCGTCTTGAAAGACCTCATGTATCAGAGCTTCAATATCTTTAGTATCATTTCGTGATGCGAATATCGTGAAGTATGGCATACCGTTTCCCTCCAAATAAAATAAATATAATTTCATTACATCAATCATTTACGCGCTAAAATAAAAAAGCGATGCTCCCGGCTTGCTACAAATCCATCCCGCTTCAAGCTTTCTTGCAGCTTGCAGAGCTGTCCGAAACAACGGTCCACTGAAAATCCGGGAAATTCCCATTCGATGATTTTGGCAAAGTACGCCAATGCACCAATATCCAAAAATCGCAACTCCGGAAAACACTCCCTTTGTTCCAACACCGTAAACCCGACTTGTCTCAAATCTCGAACACTATGATCCAAATTGAATTCCTCATTGGTAATCATGACATCCCCGCCCAGCAAAAACCGCGACAGTTCACGATTGTTCGATCCGCCCACTTGCTGGGTTATAAACATTCCCCCCGGCTTCAAAATCCGGTAGACTTCCTCTAAGCTGAACGCCTCATGCCGATTGATTACGAGATCGAACATGTCGCTTTCAAACGGCAAATCCGTATCATCCTCCACCAGCTTAACCTCGATACCATAAGCCGGCAGCCTGGCACGACATAACTCATAGTTAGGAAGATAAGCTTCCGTGGCATACGTCTTGCCCGGCGGAGGCGAAAGGGATAACAGAAACTCACCGCCACCGGTGCCCATATCCAGCATGACTGAAGACTCCGCCATCTGTTCTTGGACGATGCCTTTATAGTCCCAAGGTAGCTCTTCCTCCACCTTACGACCGTTCAAATAAGAAAAATCCCAACCCTGAAAGCCCTTTGCCTCTTCCGATTTCCAATACGCTTTTATTTCCTTCTCATTCATAGATCTGTACCCCTCTCACTTTTTGTTTGCCAAAAGATAGAGTAGGTGCAGCCGCAGTATCCTGATAACGCCAACCTTCCAGCCCGGTACATTCGGTTATCAGTTGTAATGCAAATGCACCGGGCAGATACCGTATTTAATCACCTGCAACCTTAAAATCATCATTATCTTATCCCCCCCATATTTTCGAAAAGCCCTTCGATTCTGAGCTTTAACTCCTCATTGTGTATGTAATAGTGGCCGCTCGTGCTGCTTGGAGTAAACGACACTTGGCTTCCCCCTGGCCTCTCTACTCCAGCAGCTCCCGCAGCATTTTGTCGCGGTTGTTCATGAATTCCTTCATGATCACGAAATGGTCCGTCTCCTCCAAATTTACCGTACGGACTCCCTCGGGCGTCAGTTGATAAATCAGGCTGTCCGGGTATGCCATCAAGATCGGGGAATGCGTCGAGATGATAAATTGGGAGCGCTGGCCCACCAGTTCATGAATGCGCGCCAGCATCGCCATTTGCCGGAATGGGGATAGCGCCGCCTCGGGCTCGTCCAGAATATACAACCCTTTTCCGCCGAAACGGTTCATGAATGTAGCAAAAAAGGATTCCCCATGCGACATCATATGCAAGGACTTCCCGCCATAGGAGCTAATGATCGGTGGCCCGAAGCTGGGCTGCCGATCCAATTCGTCAATTTCCGTCGCCAGATTATAGTAGCTCTCCGCGCGGAAAAAGAATCCGTCCCGAGGCCTCTGCGGCCCCCTGACCGGACGGAGGTAGCGATACAGCTCCGAATGCGTGGACGCCGTAGAAAAGGTGAAGTTTAGCGTACCTCCTTCCGGGTTAAACCCGAGGGCCACAGCGACCGCTTCCAGCAGCGTCGATTTGCCCATCCCGTTTTCGCCGACGATATACGTGACCTTGGGATGGAAATCGAGCCGATCCATCGAGACGACGGCAGGCAGCTCAAACGGGTACCTTGCAAAAGAGGGAACCTCTTCCCGCTGCAAAACCATACTTCGCAAATACGCCTGCACTCCGAATAAATCCATTGTTGCTTACCCTCCTCAGCTTCCGCGCTCACCTTCGGCTTCACGGTCTTCAATTTGGCCATGATGCAGTTGGCTATAGAAGCCTGCTTGCTCCAGCAGCGATTCATGAGTCCCCTGCTCGATCAGCCGCCCATCCTTAAGCACCAGGATCTTATCGGCCTGACGGACCGTGCCCAGCCGGTGGGCGATCACAAAGCTGGTCCGCCCCTGCATCAGCCGCTGCAGCCCGTCCTGGATTTTGATCTCGGTCACGGTATCAATGCTGCTTGTCGCCTCATCCAGAACAAGAATGGACGGATCCGCCAAAATGGCCCGCGCAATCGCCAGCAACTGTTTCTGGCCCTGGCTGATCCCTTCCCCGCCCACGCCGAGCATTTTATCGTAACCGCCCTCCAGGCGGGTGATAAAGGAGTGGGCATTGGCCAGCTTGGCCGCTTCCTCTACCTCGGCATCGGTCGCGGACAGCCTGCCGAAGCGGATATTTTCCCGGATTGCCCCTTGGAACAGGAATGAATCCTGAAGCACAAAGGCCATGTGGCTCCGCAGGCTGTCCCGGGTAATCCCGGTAATATCGTGGCCATCCAGCGTGATCGTCCCTTGATCCGGGTCATAGAACCGGGAGAGCAACTGGATGAGCGTGGTTTTACCCGCACCGGTCGGCCCAACAAGAGCAATCATGTCGCCGGGCTCGGCCGTGAAGCTGATTCCCTCCAACGTGTCCGCTTGGCCGGCTTCTTCTTTTTCGTAGGAAAAGGTAACTCCCTTGAAGGCCACGTGCCCCTTGACCTCCTTCAAAGTCGCCGCCCCTTGTTCATCCCGGGACTCCTCTTCCTCGTCCAGCACTTCAAATACGCGTTCCGCCCCGGCCATCGCCGAGAGCAGCGTGTTCCATTGATTCGCAAGATCATTGAGCGGCCGCGTAAATTGCCGAGCATATTCAACGAAGATAATGATGACTCCGACCGTCACAGCTCCGCGAATGGCCAGCACGCCGCCGATCCCGGCGACGAGGGCAAAACTGAGGTTGTTCAGCGCGTTCATCAGCTTCGGAATAAAGCCCGAGATCGTTTGCGCCCAGAAGCCGGATTGGCGGATCGCCCGATTGCGCTCCTGAAATTCGCGGATGACCCGCTCTTCTTGGGAAAAAGCTTTGATAATCCGCTGACCGGACAGCGTCTCTTCGATATAGCCGTTCAGTTGGCCGAGGTCCCGCTGCCGCTGCTTATACAGCGGACCTGTCCGCCGCGTAATCCAGCGCATCCCGAGCGCCATCAAAGGGACGATAAGAAAAGTCAGCAAAGTGAGTAAGGGGCTAAGCAACAGCATTACGGTTACCGTCCCCGCCAGCGTCAGAACGCTGGAGAAGATCTGGATCGCGGAGCTGTTCAGCGTCGAGCTGACGTTCTCGATGTCGTTGGTCACACGGCTCATGATTTCACCCTGCTGTCTTTTTCCGTAAAAGGGGATCGGCAGACGATGAAGCTTGGCAAACAGTTCGCTTCGCAGGCGGTACACCGTCTCTTGGGCAATTTCGATCATCCAGATGTTCTGCAACCAGCCGATCAGCGAGGAGCACGCATACACCAGCCCGAGGCCGGCCAAAAATAGCACCCAAGGACGTCCCCCGCTTCCCTCCAGATATTCGTCGACGGCGACGCCCAGCAGATAGGGGCCCAGCAGCGCCAAACCCGAGCTGAACACGACCATCAGCAGCACCAGCATCAGCTTGCCTTTTCGCCGCGCAAGATAACGCCAGAGCCGTCCCAGCGTACCGGACCAGTCCTTGGCTTTCACCTTCGGCTTCCGTCCTGTACCACCGCCTTGCTTGATTAGCGACTCGGGAAAGACATGCCGGAACGGCTCAACGAATGCCTTGAACATGTTTATCCCCCTCTCCTTGCTGGGACTCCACAATCCGCCGGTACAGCGGAGAATCCGCGAGGATCCCTTCATGCTTGCCGCAGCCGATCAGCCGTCCGTCGTCCAGCAACAGGATCAGGTCCGCGGAAGCGGCACCCCGTATCTTCTGCGTGATCAAGAACGTCGTGCAGGACAGAGTATCCAGTTCCCGGAGCAACGCCCCCTCGGTCCGCGTATCCAGCGCACTCGTACTGTCGTCCAGGATTAGGATCGACGGCTTCCGGACCAGCGCCCGGGCGATCGAGATCCGCTGTTTCTGGCCGCCGGACAGATTGACGCCGCGCTGACCCAGCATCGTATCATAGCCGTGCGGCAGCGCCTCGATCGTCTCGTGAATCTGCGCTTGCCGGGCCGCTTCCTGAATCTCCTCCAACGTCGCGTCTTCCCGTCCCCAAGCGATATTATCCCGTACCGTGCCGGAGAACAGGATCACTTCCTGCGGCACGTAGCCGATCGATTCCAGAAGCCGGGCGCTATCCATCATGCGGATATCTCTCCCGTCGATGTTCACGCTTCCTTCCGTCGGTTCCTGCAAGCGGAGAATCAGCTGGACGAGCGATGATTTGCCCGAACCGGTCGACCCCAGAATCGCCACTCTTTGTCCCGGCTGCACCTCAAAAGTAATGTCCTCCAAAACCTTCACATCGCTGTCCGGGTAACGGAAGCCGACTTTGGAGAATTCGACTTGGCCCGTCACCACCATGCCCGCACTCCCTTCGCTCTCATTCCCTGTGCCTCGATTCGCTTGGAGGTCCTCTGTCGACAACACTTCGCTAACCCGCTGGCCCGAGGCCGCTGCCCGAGAGTAGGAGGTCATGATCCAGGATAATGCCGACAAAGCGTGGATGATCCGCAAAGCATAGTTGGCTACCGCCACAACCGCTCCGACCGTTGCGCCGCCGGAAGCAATGTCAATCCGGCCGAACCATAGAACGGCCAAAATGCCCGCGTTCATGATAAACAACGCGAACGGCATCGTCGTCTCCGCCAACCGGAGCGCCGACACCGTCTCGTTCATTAGCTCCTTGCTCTGCCGCTCGAAGCGTGCATTCTCATGATCCCGGCGCACAAACACCCGGATCAACCGCATGCCTACCAGATTTTCCTGAACGACTCCGTTTAAGTTGTCCAGCCGTCGTTGAACCTTCCGGAACCAGCCTGAGGTCCGCTTAATCATCCAGAATACGAAAATCAACAAGAGCGGTACCAGTACCGTCAACATCAGCCCCAGCTTCACATTCACGATCATCGCCATAATCATGCTGCCGAGCAGCACCAGTGGCACGCGCGTAGCAAATCGCAGGCTCATGAACACCATATCCTGAATCTGGGTAACATCCCCCGTCAACCGCGTTATCAGCGAGGAAGACGCGAACCGGCTGAATACGGGATACGAGAATTTTTCCACCTTTTCATACAACTTGTCCCGCAGGTCGTAGCCGAATCCCTGGCTCGCATGGGAAGCAAAGAAGGAGCTTGAGATCCCGGCCGCAAATGCCAACGCCGCACTCACCAGCAGCACGCCTCCCCACAACCAGACCACATGGAGCTGGTGCTTGCTGATGCCATCATCGATAATTTTGGAAATGAGCAGCGGTTGAGTCAGTTCCACCGCGAGCTCGACCAGCATCATGCAGAACGCCGATATGGCGGCTACCCGGTATTTTTTTAAAAACGAAAAAATAAAAGTCACGAGCATCCCTCCTGTTGCACAATCCCTTGTCTCCGTCGCGATGTCCGCGATCCGAGCAGTCATTCATGATGCATTACGATAATTCCCCTGTAAACGTTTGGTAAACCATATTATTTCATTATAGAACAGATAAATCGCAATTTGTATGCCTTTACATAAAGAGAAGGAACCTTCAAATCGAAACTTGAGCGGCATCAAGGACTCGAAGCGCTTAGCGTTCTATACTTTACCCATAAACACAAATCATCCATCAAACGAGGAGGCTTTTTTAATGAAAAAACTGGTGTTTGGCCTTGAACCGTTGTCCTGCCCTTCATGCATCAAGAAAATAGAAACCGCGTTGAATCATACATCCGGTGTAAAAGAAGCGAAGGTCTTGTTCCATTCCAGCAAGGTGCGAATTCTATTTGAAGAAACTGCCGTTCAGCCCGAAGTCCTGAAACAAATCATAACCCGGCTAGGCTATCCTGTTATCTCTGAAAAATCATCTTGAAATGAGGTATCGACATGAATGCTAAACAGACGTCTTTCCTTACCCTGATTTCCGGATTATTGCTCCTCAGTGCCGCATTTCTGTATGGGGCAGGCTGGCCTGAAGGTCAGCAAACCGCCTTACTGATCGCGACGGTGGCCGCCGGGATTCCCATTGTTTACAAGGCTTACAGAGCTATTCTCGGAAAAGCGTTCAGCATTGAATTACTTGTGACGATCGCGGTGGTCGGGGCGTTGTACCTCGGCGAATACGTAGAATCGGCTGCGGTTACCTTCTTATTCTTGTTTGGCGCTTTTCTGGAGTCTCGTACTTTGGAAAAAACACGCTCCTCCCTGAAAGCCTTGATTGATATGTCGCCGCTTGAGGCCACCGTGCTCCGCGAAGGGACGGAGATCCGCGTACCGATTGAGGAATTGGCCGAAGGAGATCGCGTCCTGATTCGCTCCGGGGAGCGGGTTGCGATCGACGGAACCGTTATGGAGGGTCGTGCCTCCGTGAATGAATCTCCCCTGACAGGGGAATCCGTTCCGGTTAATAAAATGGTTGGCGATCAACTTTTTAGCGGTACAATGATAGATAACGGGTTTGTTGAGGTTCTAGCGAATAAGGTCGGAGAAGACACGGTCTTCGCCCGGATGATCGAACTGGTCGAGGAAGCCCAGGAATCCAAATCGAAAACCCAGCGGTTTCTGGATCGCTTTGCCCGTGTGTATACGCCTTCCGCCGTGGTCTTGTCCATTCTCGTATTTATGATGACGGGGAAGCTGGACATGGCGATCACCTTCCTGGTCATTGCCTGTCCGGGAGCGCTCGTGATCGGGGCCCCGGTATCCATCGTGTCGGGAATTGGAAATGGTGCAAGACACGGGGTATTGGTCAAGGGCGGAGAGGTCATGGAGACCCTCTCCAGAATCGACACTGTCGTTTTTGACAAAACAGGGACGCTTACCCGCGGCCAACCGACATTAACGGAGATCTCTTCATTTGCCATGGATACCGATGAACTGTTACGCTTGGCTGCAGAGGCGGAGACGATTTCTGAGCACCATCTTGGCCTTACAATCGTCAAGGAAGCCACAAGAAGAAATCTGCTCCTGATCGGCAAACCGGATCAGGCGGAAGTGATAAAAGGCCGTGGAATCCGGGCGGTTACCGATGGAGTAACGGTTACTATCGGAAACCGCAAACTGATGAAGTCGGAAGGCATTACCGTCAGCACATCAGCGGAGGAGGAGGCATCCGGCCTTGAAAAACTGGGGAACACCGTAGTGTTTATAGCGGTTGATGGGAAACTGGAGGGCCTGCTCGCGATTGCCGATGAAATTCGGCCGGAGGCTGAACTGGCGATTCAAAGACTGCGTCAAGCCGGCGTAAAAAGGTTCATCATGCTTACGGGCGATAACCGTCATACGGCCGAGCTAGTCGGTCGCACACTGGAAATGGATGAAGTGTACGCCGAGATGCTGCCCGACGGAAAGGCCGAATTCATCCGCAAGCTGAAGGAACAAGGACACAGGGTTGCCATGGCCGGAGATGGAATCAATGATGCTCCCGCCATCGCAACAGCCGATATCGGCCTGGCTATGGGCGAAGGCGGAACCGATATCGCCATGGAGACCGCAGATGTCGTGCTGATGGCCGATCGGCTGGATCAGTTTACTCATGCCTACTCTTTAGCCAAAGCCACCGTGCGGAATATGAAACAAAATACATTCCTCGCGTTAGGAACTGTGGCCCTTCTCCTGTTCGGCGTGCTAACCGGGCAAGTCTTCCTGGCTTCCGGCATGTTTATCCACGAACTAAGCGTTCTGCTCGTCATCCTGAATGCCGTCCGGCTCGGCCGGTTTAATACGAATTTATTAGCAAAGAAAGGCGTTGATGAAGACTATGTCAGAGGAAATAAGCAACTGCAATCACAAAGACCATGACAAGAATAGCTATTGCGTCTCGATCGTCCCTATCTTCAATCATTTGGATGCCGCCGAATTGAAGGAGATCGTCCGAACCGCACGCTCGGTCTCCTATCCCCGCGGACAGATGATCTACCGCCCTGGTGAACTGTCCGATGGCCTATATATTGTACATAAAGGCAGCTTGAGAATATTTCGTGAATCGAGCGGTGGAAAGGAACAGCTCGTACGGATTCTCGGGCCCGGGGAATTCAGCGGGGAATCGGCGCTGTTCAACGAGTCGGTGCATGACGCATATGCCGAAGCCTTGGAGCCTTTAGAGCTATGCATGATAGGCCGGGAGAGTATGCAAACCTTCTTGCTGAAATACCCGCAGATTGCCCTTAAAATGCTGGCCGAGTTCTCTTCGCGTCTTGCTACCAGTGAGGAACAGGCGGCACGAATCGCCATGGAGACCGTAGAAACCAGGGTAGCCCTGTATCTTGCCGGCCAGGTAGAAGCGTGGAAGAACACCTGCATCAAGCTACCGATGCGCCGCAAGGATCTCGCCTCCCACCTCGGCACCACGCCCGAAACGATCAGTCGCAAGCTGGCCGACTTTGAAGCCGCCGGCTGGATCCGGCAGACCGGACAACGCGATATCGAAGTCATTGATTTGGATGCGCTGCTGCTAGTGTAATGCGGGCTTGACCCCTACTTGTCGATTTGCTGGTTTGTTGACCTATTGGCCGACTACTGCATGAGCAAAAAACCGCCGGAGCCCTGCTCCAGCGGTTGAAATCCGGCTTATCTTCAGTTGGCCGTCGGTTTACTGAGATTGCACCTGACGGATTTGGGTTACCTGCTTATTCTCCTGCAACAAACCGGTACACAAGCTCTGCCTTCTCTTCCGTCAGTTCGCCGCTATTGTCGAACACGAGCACCGAAGATTCGGGGATATCCCAGTTGACCTCCGGCACGAACTGAACGCGGTGCTTGAAGTCGTCCCAATGCTCCAATTTCCAAGTGTCGCGCTCGGTTTGTCTGTCGATGATGCGCTCTTTTTGCGTTTCCATGTCTTGCAGGGCAACGACCACTACCTTAACGTCAACGTCCTGTTTGGACTTTCCGGCCGCCGCCAGCACCTCTTCGATCCAGGCCTTGTTTTTCAATTCAGCCGTGAAAGGCGAAATCATAAATATGTTTTGGCCTGCTGCCAGATTTTCGATGCAAATATCCTTCGTGGTGTCATACTCCAGATCCCGCAGATGTTTCTTATAAAAATCGGAGTCGCGGTCGTTGACGTCCAGCCCGTTCATCTCCAGAATTTTCTCGACAAAACGTCCGCCGACTGTATCCCGATCCAAGAAGGCTGCCTGCATACGCTCCGCTAATTTACGGGCCACCGTGGTTTTACCGGTACCGGCTACTCCTACAAAAAACACTAATTTTTGCATATCTTTCAAGTATCCCCCTTAGATTTAACTTTCAGTTTCAGTTTTCTCCATTGTACTATCCGCCTCGCCTCATTCCAACCGCCTACAAAATAATTTCGGTAAGAATCCGACTTCGCTGCTCGTCCGCTCGATCGCACGGTGAATCCGTCAGGAGATGACATAAAAAGCGGGCTCTCGGAACGCATGTCCCGAACAGCCCGCCTCTGCGCCATGGTTGTTCTTATTTGACGATATCTGCGGAAGCGATCCGCCGCCGAGTTTCTTCGGCCAGCTCCTTGATATTGTCTTCCAATCTACCTTTTAGCTCCTCCGCAATGTCGAATCCGCCCTGCTCTGTCCGAGCCACCTGGGAATCGACCGTATATACCCCGCCTAGAATATGGCGAGCGCCAAGCGCGGATAACACCGGTTTCAATGAATAGTCGATCGACAGCAGATGCGCCAGACTCCCCCCGATGAACAAGGGGAGAATGATTTTGCCGGCCAGCCCTTTTTGCGGGATCAGATCCAAAAAAGTTTTGAGCACACCCGTGTAGGAAGCCTTGTAAACCGGGCTTGCAACAATGACGGCATCCGCCTCGGCAACCAGTGCATTCGCCTTGACGATCGCTTCGCTCTCGAATTTCGTATGTATCAGATCTTCCGGCGGAAGCTCTCCTACATTCACATGCCGCACTTCAAAACCTTCTTTGGCGAGCAATTCCTCCGCGAGGGAAACCACCGCAGTCAGACG